>JAYTPS010000414.1:0-6304 GCA_043747155.1 Flavobacterium sp.
CCAAATTAGTGCAATGAAATAGATAGGTACTAAGGCCAACTCCCAAAAAATATAATACAACAATCCATCTGCGGCTAAAAAAGTTCCTGTCATTGCAAATGTCATGAATAGTACTAAAGCATAAAAACTTTTAGAATTTTTGAATTTGTTTCCAAAAGAAGAAAAAATTATTAATGGAGTTAATGATGTAGTAAGTAATACCATAGCCATTGAAAGCCCATCTGCTTGTAAGGCAAAATATATTTTTGGATAGGAAATCCATTCGCTTAAAAAGTTTATGTTTTTACCATTTGAAAATTGGTTAAGCAGATATAATGAAAATCCAAATGTTATTAAGCTGAAAAATAATGCAACTTTAGAGGCAAGCTTGTCTCCAAAAAAATAAGTTGCTATTGCTCCAACTAAAAGTAAAATTAATAAAGTAGTTACAGTCATTATATAATATTTTGAGCTAAAAATAGATAAATTATTATGGCACATACGCCCAATACAAATGCAAATAAATACAATCCAATACTACCTGATTGTAATTTTTTTCCTTTGTTTCCAATTCCATTTGCAAGAACTCCAAATCCATAAACAAAGTTGCCTAAAGCTGGTTCTAGTGTAGTTCTAAAGAAATTTGAAATCGAATTAAATGGTTTTACAATTAAAAAAGTATAAAACTCGTCAACATAATATTTGTTATAAATAATTTTAGAATAACCTTCGATTTCGCTATCTTGTTTTGGCACAAAAGCTTTTTTAATATATTTTAAATAAGCCCAAACAATACCAACAACAGCTCCAAATAATGCAATTGCCATTAGCATATATTCTTGGCTTCCAAGAGCATGATGCTCATGTTTTTTTACTAATATAGGTTCTAAAAAATGATTTACCCAATTGTTTCCAGGCAAATTAATTATACCGCCTATAGTTGCAAGAATTGCTAAAATTATTAATGGCAAAGTAATTAAACTTGGACTTTCATGTAAATGATGTTTTTGCTCTTCGGTTCCTCTAAAATCTCTAAAAAATGTTAAATACATTAATCTAAACATATAGAAAGCTGTCATTATAGATGCAATTGATGCAACAATCCATAACACTTTAGTATAAACTATAGTATGGTTTTGGAAAGCTACCATTAAAATTTCATCTTTAGACCAAAATCCAGCAAAAGGAAAAATACCCGAAATTGCTAATGTTGAAATTAACATTGTGGCAAATGTAATTGGCATAACTTTTCTTAAACCTCCCATTTTTCTCATGTCTTGTTCGCCATGTAATGCATGAATTACCGAACCCGAACCCAAGAATAAACATGCCTTAAAGAAAGCATGAGTAATTACATGAAAAACTGCAACATTGTATGCTCCAAGTCCTAAAGCTAAAAACATAAGTCCCAATTGAGAGACTGTAGAATAAGCTAAAACTTTTTTTATATCGTTTTGTAGTAATCCAATTGAAGCTGCTACAATTGCTGTAGTTGCTCCTACAACTGCAATTATTTCTTGAATGTATGGTGTTAAATCAAATAAGAAATTCATTCTAGTAATCATAAAGATTCCGGCAGTTACCATTGTTGCTGCGTGAATTAGTGCTGATACAGGAGTTGGTCCAGCCATTGCGTCTGGTAACCATGTATAAAGTGGTAATTGTGCCGACTTTCCTGTTGCTCCAATAAATAAACATAATGTTGCAATACTTAGTAAAAGAGTTTTTCCGCTATTTGTTCCACCAAGAACAGTTTCTTTTAAATCAACAAAATCTATAGTTGTGAATAATGATCCAATAATAAAAATTCCAATTAAAAATCCTAAATCACCAATTCGGTTCATGATAAATGCTTTTTTAGCAGCATCATTATAATCTTGATTTTTATACCAAAACCCAATGAGTAAATACGAACAAAGACCAACGCCTTCCCAACCTATAAACATTACTAACAAATTGCTGCCTACAACAAGTGTTATCATAAAGAATATGAACAAATTTAAATAGGCAAAAAATTTGTGCATATTTTCATCATCATGCATATAACTTATAGAATATAAATGAATTAATGAACCAATTCCAGTTACAAAAAGTAACCATAGCAATGATAATTGGTCTAATAAAATTCCAAAATCTATTTTTAAATTGCTTACAGATATCCAATCAAATAATTTTATTTGAATTGGTTTTCCGGTTTGATTTATTTGCATAAAAAAGTAAATACTTATTGCAAACGAAACAATTACAGAAATTGTCCCTAATATTCCAGAAATATTTTTCCCAGCTTTTTTTCCGAAGAAAACATTAAATAAAAACCCTACAAATGGGGTTATTAATAAGAGTAAAACTAAACTTTTCTCCATTAGGGATTATCCTTTTAAGTTTTTTAATTTTGCTATATCTATTGAGCCAATGTTTCTAAAAATCGAAACTAATATTGCCAATCCTACAGCAACTTCTGCAGCGGCAACTGCCATAGAGAAAAACACAAATACTTGTCCTTCTGCATCTTGATGATAAGTTGAAAAAGCTACAAATAATAAATTTACAGCATTTAACATTATTTCTATAGACATGAAAACAATAATTGCATTTCGTCTATATAATACTCCGAAAACTCCAATACAAAAGAGTAAAACAGATAGAAATATATAATTGTCTATACCTACTTCATTTAAAATATTGTTCATTTTATTTTTTTTCTTTTTTAGATATTAAGACTGTTCCAATCATTGCTACTAATAATAATATCGATGCATATTCAAATGGAACCATGTATTCGTTTAATAATACTTTACCCAATTTTTTTATTGACTGATAGTCTTCTCCTGTAGTATCATACTCACCAATAATTGTTTTGGAATTAATGAAAACAGCGATTAAAACTATGCTCAATAAACAAAAAACAACAATGGCACCAAGTCGAGTTATTCTTGGTTTATGAACTTCGTCTTCCTTGTTTAAATTCATCAACATTATAGTAAACAGGAATAAAATCATTATTGCTCCTGAATAAACAATGATATGAACTATTGCTAAAAACTGTGCGTTAAACAATAAATAATGAGCAGCAATAGAGAAGAAACATAGTACTAGATAAATAGCACTATGAATTGGGTTTTTACTATAAATTGTCAAAAATGCAGTAGACAAAGTTATAGCAGATAAAATATAAAATATTATAAGTACTGTTGACATAGTTAGTTAAGGGTTTTTGTATTTGCCATAGCCATTTCTAGTGGCATTACTAATTTATTTTTTCCAAAAATAAAATCTTCTCTTTCATAACTAGAAGGCACTAATTCTTTAGAAATGGTTAAATAAATTGCATCCTTTGGACATGCTTCTTCACATAATCCACAAAAAATACAACGAAGCATGTTTATTTCATATATTGATGCATATTTTTCTTCTCTATACAAATGTTCTTCTCCTGGTTTTCGTTCTTCGGCTTTCATTGTTATAGCTTCTGCAGGACATGAAAGTGCACATAATCCGCAAGCAGTACAGTTTTCACGGCCTTGTTCATCTCGTTTCAGCATGTGTTGACCTCGATAAACAGGGCTAAACTCTCTTACTTGCTCTGGATAATGAATAGTTGCTTTTTTTCTAAAAAAGTGTTTAAGAGTAATCCATAAACCTTTAAAAATAGCAATCAGGTACATTCTTTCTAGAAAAGTCATTTCCTTATTGGAAACTTGTATCTTTTTGCCTGATAATGATATACTTTGTATTGATGCTGACATAATTTTGTTACTTATTTAAAAGCTAAAATGCAAATTCCGGTAATGATAATATTTATAATAGAAAGCGGAATTAATATCTTCCATCCTAAATTCATTAATTGATCGTATCTAAATCTTGGTATTGTCCATCTTATCCACATAAAGAAAAAGATGAAAAAACATAGTTTTATAAACAAAACAAAAATTCCAATCACGTTTCCAATATTTACACCCCAATGTTCAATTACCCAACTCATTCCAGGATAATTATATCCGCCAAAAAATAAAACAGCAATAATTGTTGATGAAATGAACATATTGGCATATTCTGCAAATAAATAAAATCCCATTTTCATGGATGAATATTCAGTGTGATAACCACCAATTAATTCGCTTTCACATTCGGCTAAATCGAAAGGTGTTCTATTAGTTTCTGCAAAAGCACAAATTAAAAATATTAAAAACGATAAAGGTTGATAAAATACATTCCAATTCATTCCTGATTGTTGAATAGAAATTTCTTTTAAACTTAATGTTCCTGTCATCATTAGCAATGCAATTACAGATAATCCCATGGCAACTTCATAAGAAACCATTTGAGACGCTGCACGAACTGCACCCATTAGTGAAAACTTATTATTTGAAGCCCAACCGCCAATCATAATTCCGTAAACTCCCAAAGAAACTACTGCAAAAATGTATAACAATGCACTATCAGTATCTGTGGCTTGAAGAATTACATCTCTACCAAAGATATGCAATTTATCACCCCAAGGAATAACTGCACTTGTCATTAATGCGGTTATCATTGCAATTGCTGGTCCAACAAAAAATAAAAATCTGTTTTTGGTATTTGGTTCAAATTCTTCTTTGGCAAATAATTTCATTCCGTCTGCAAGTGGTTGCAATAATCCACCCCAACCTGCACGGTTTGGACCAACTCTATCTTGTAAAAACGCTGCGACTTTGCGTTCCGCCCAAGTAGAATACATTGCCATTATCATCGTGAAAGCAAAAATCACAATAATAAAGATACTTTTTTCTATGATAAAAGCTTTATCCATTTTTTTTACTGTCTATTAAGTTGCCATCAATTTTTTCATTATAATCAATGTCTGCCATACTTATTTTTTTATTGTCAATATCTCTTCCTTGAAGGATTCCTTTTTCGGTGTTGATTATAACTTTATCTGTTTTTCCGTAATATTTATTTTGATTTATTACAGAATCTTTTTCAAATTTTCTTGGACCTTCAATTGTCCAATCGCCTACTTCTTTATGGTCAAATCTACAACCGTTGCATATAAATTCTTCTACTTCGTGGTATTCATCTTTTCTTCCTGTAACTCTTTGAATTTCGCCACCAAACATCCAAACGGTTGTTTTTCCGCAACATTTATCACAATTTCTATGTGCATTGAATGGTTTATTAAACCAAACTCTAGATTTAAATCTAAATGTTTTATCTGTTAATGCTCCAACAGGACAAACGTCTATCATGTTTCCAGAGAATTCATTATCTACAGCTTTAGAAATACAAGTTGAAATATTAGAATGATCGCCTCTATCCATAACTCCGTGAACTCTGTTGTCTGTAAGTTGATCTGCAACCATTACACAACGGTAGCACAAAATGCAACGGTTCATGTGCAACTGAATATTCTTACCAATATTTTCTGGCTCAAAAGTACGTTTTTCTTCTATAAATCTAGTTTCAGATTTTCCGTGTTCAAAACTTAAATTTTGCAAATCACATTCGCCTGCTTGATCGCAAACTGGACAATCTAGTGGATGATTTATTAATAAAAATTCGGTTACCGATTTTCTTGCTTCTTGAACTCTGTCAGACGATTTACTGTTTACTTCCATTCCGTCCATACAACCTGTTACGCAAGATGCCATTAACTTTGGCATTGGTCTTGGATCTGCTTCGCTACCTTTGGCTACTTCTACTAAACAACAACGGCATTTACCGCCACTACCTTTTAACTTAGAATAATAGCACATTGCTGGTGGCACAACTTCGCCACCAATTTTTCTTGCGGCTTGCAAAATGGTTGTTCCTGGTTCTACTTCTATTGACTGTCCGTCTATTGTTACTTTCATAATACCAATATATTATTCGTATTGAATTTTATTTTATTTTAATATTTTGCTATAAACATTTGACTTCTCTGAAGTCTTTGATTACGACTTTTCAAACTTTTTTATTAAGTTTTTCAAACTTTTTTATAAACATTTGACTTTTCTGAAGTCTTTTTTATGTAATCACCTTTATTAACTAGCCCAGATTGAATGGAATAACATCCCGATTTTTCATCGGGATTTATGAAATGAAAGCTGGAAAATGGTTTGTTAAAAATGCCCAAGCCATTTGCTACTAATTATACTAATTGATTTCCAACCAAATGTTTTACTTTTTCAAATGGTTCTGCTACAAAATGATCTCTTTTTTTTACTTTTTCTGGAAAGCGAATGTGGTACTCAAATTCGTCCTTGAAATGTCGAATTGCTGCTGCAACTGGCCAAGCTGCTGCATCGCCAAGCGGACAAATTGTGTTTCCTTCTATTTTACTTTGAATGCTCCAAAGTAAATCTAT
>JAYTPS010000415.1:0-5737 GCA_043747155.1 Flavobacterium sp.
TTATAGGCGGTTCGAACCGGTTTTGAGCCAATCATTCCTGGCGACCATTTGGTTTTTAAGGATTTCAATACTCGGATGGCTTCTTTTCCTAAACCATAACCAGGGTCCCTTTTTACTTGAATGTCAGTCATGCTTCCGTCTTTTTCTATTACAAAACTCACAATAACTTTACCTCCTTTAAAATCTTTGTGCTCAGGTACTAAATAATTTTTATCAATAAAATTATAAAAACTCTGAATTCCGCCAGGATATTCTGGTTTAACATCAATTCCTGCAGCATTATAAATACTGTTTTCTTGAGTTGTTGTTTCTTCAACTACTTTTTCTTGAGCTGAAATAACTTGAAATCCTAATAAAATTAAAAATATAAGTTTCTTCATAAAGACTTATTCCATATATTTAGCCATAAGAGCTTGAACTTCGCCAGTTACTTCCATCATAGACTCTTGCGCTTTTGTTGCAAGAACTTCGGCTTTTTCATTCATTTTTTTTCCAACTGGACTTTCGTAAAAAGCTATCATTGCTTTAATATCTTCTTTAGTGTATTCTTGCATGTATAATTTTGCAGTTCCTTCTTGAATTTTTGAAATTATTAAATCAAATTCAACAAGAAACGCAGCTTTTTTATCTTCGGGAATCATTGCTAAAACTTGCTTTTTTGCAGATGCCATTTGTCCTCCAGCACCACTTAGTTGTATTACTTTATCAACATCAGCTTTAAAAGCTGCGTCTTCTTGAGAAAATCCAAATTGTGCTACTAATACTAATGCGAATGTTAAAATAAATTTTTTCATGTTTTAAATTTTTGTTTTTAAATTTCTATAAATATATAATTTTCAATTATTATGCCAAAATTATTTTTAATTTAATTATCATCTAGTTCTAATTACTATTGGTAATGAAAATAAGCATCTTACAGGAAGTCCTTTTTGGGTAGCAGGAATCCACGATGGAGATTTTTTTAAAACTCTAATAGCTTCTTTGCCTGTTCCATATCCTATGTCCTTATCAATTTTAAAATCGGTTAAGCTGCCATCTTTTTCAACTACAAAACTCACAATAACGGTTCCTTTTAATCCTTCTACATCTGGTGCTTTATAATTTTTAGATATAAATTTATAAAAACTTTTCATTCCTCCAACATACTCGGGTTTGCTTTCAAATATTTCCTCTTGATCAATTGTACTAATTTTACTTACAGAATCTTTCAATTTAATTTGATTTGCTGTAATAGTATACTTTTGATCTAGCTTTTCATCAAGCTTTTTATTAGCTTCATTAGTTTTAAAATCAAGTGGTAATTTTATTTCAACGCTAAAAGGTTTTCCTCCTCGAGTTGCTGGTTGCCATTTAGGCGATTTTTTTAGTACTCTTATAATTTCTGTTGCCATTTCTACATCAATAAATTCAACAACTTTAATACCTTTAACATCTCCGTTTATATCTATTGTAAATGCAATAATCATTTTTTCTTGCTTAGTAACTTTAGAAAAATTAAATTCTTGATTAATAAATTCATGAAATTTATCTAATCCGCCACCATTAAATTTAGGATTTATAACATCCAATCCATAAACATCATTATATTCGCCACCTTGAGCATTGCCAAATTGAAAAATTAAAAAAGTACAATAAAAAAGAAGTTTTAATATTTTCATTTTATGGTATATTTAAATATTTATGGGTTTGTAAAGAAACTCTCCATTTTGGATTGTTCATGACATAATCTACAATTAGTGGAGTCATTTCTTCTTTTTTACTCCATTCTGGTTGAAGAAAAAGAATGGCATTTTTATTAACTTTTTCTGCTTGCTCTTCGGCAAAAACAAAATCGTGCTTGTTATAAATTATTACTTTTAATTCGTTTGCAATGGCATAGGCATCTAATACTGGTAATTTATTTTTTTTTGGCGAAAGGCAAAACCAATCCCAAGTTCCTGTAACAGGGTAACAACCTGAGGTTTCAATATGAACTTTTAAATTTTGACTTTTTAGCTTTTCAGTAAGCAATGTCATGTTCCAAGTTAATGGTTCGCCTCCAGTTATTACAACTGTGTCGGTATACTTTATAGCATTAGCAACGATAATGTCGGTTTTTGTTGGAGGATGCAATGCAGCATTCCAGCTTTCTTTTACATCGCACCAATGACAACCTACATCGCAACCACCAATTCTAATAAAGTATGCAGCTGTACCTGTATGAAAACCTTCTCCTTGAATGGTGTAAAACTCTTCCATTAAAGGCAACATTTCGCCTTTGTTAACTGCTATTTGTATATTTTTTTCTAACATTACAAAAATTAAAATAGTTTACTTTTTAGCCCTGATGTAAAGGAAAATCCTTTTTATTTTTATAAAAAGATTTGGAAAGGCAGCAGGAATTACCATTACTGATAGTAACCAAGCCATTCGCTACAAATTATAGTAAAAATATAAATTATTTTTCTCTAATATATATATCTATTGGAACACCTGAGAAGTCCCAGTTTTCACGTATTTTATTTTCAAGAAATCGTTTGTATGCTTCTTTAACATATTGTGGCAAGTTGGCAAAAAACACAAATTGTGGTGTTGGTGTAGGCAATTGCATACAATATTTAATTTTTACATGTTTTCCTTTTAATGCTGGTGGTGGGTGATTTTCGATAATTTTCAACATATAGTCATTAAACTTAGATGTTGAAATTCTTTGAGCTCTGTTTTCGAAAACCTTTACTGTTTCTTCTAATGCTTTTAGCAATCGCTGTTTTGTTATTGCTGAAACAAAAAGAATTGGCACATCTGTAAATGGTTGCAATTGTTCGCGAATTTTATTTTCATAATCTCTTGTTGACATGGTGTCTTTTTCAACCAAATCCCATTTATTTACTAATATTACAACACCTTTTCTGTTTTTTTCGGCTAGCCAAAAGATACTTTGATCTTGTCCTTCAAATCCGCGAGTGGCATCTATAATTAAAATACACACATCTGAATGTTCTATGGCTCGAACTGAACGCATAACAGAATAAAATTCTAAATCTTCTTTTACTTTGGCTTTACGTCTTATTCCTGCTGTGTCTACTAAGTTAAATTCAAATCCAAATCGATCAAATTTGGTGTCAATAGAATCTCGAGTTGTTCCAGCAATATCGGTTACAATGTATCTATCTTTTCCAATTAATGCATTAATAAAACTAGATTTACCAGCATTTGGTCTTCCAACAACTGCAAATCTTGGCAACAGAATTTCTTCTTGAGTTGGCTCTGGTTTTACAGGAAATGCATCTATTAATGCGTCTAACAAATCACCAGTGCCACTACCTGAAATACTAGCAAAAGTATAATATTCTCCTAATCCTAAATTGTAAAACTCAATTGCATCTTTTTCACGCATCGAGTTATCTACTTTATTTACAGCCAATAAAACTGGCTTTGTTACTTTGCGAAGTAACTTAGCAACAGCATCGTCCATTGGAGTTATGCCTTCTTCTACGTCAACAACGAAAATAATTGCATCAGCTTCATCAATTGCAAGTTCAACTTGTTTACGGATTTCAGCTTCAAACACATCATCGCTTCCTCGAATATATCCGCCAGTATCAATTACCGAAAACTCTTTTCCGTTCCATTCGCTTTTTCCATAATTTCTATCACGAGTTACACCCGAAACCGAATCTACTATAGCTTCTCTTCTTTGAATCAAACGATTAAATAATGTTGATTTTCCTACGTTTGGTCTTCCAACTATGGCAACAATGTTATTCATAAGGCATTTTTAATATTTTGCAAAGGTACAACTTTTAATTCTCAGTTTTAAGAGTTCAGAATTCAGTTTTTTAGTGTGTAATTTAAATATGTAGATTTTTATATTCTACTTCTAATTTTAAAATTAAATAAGACGAAAAATTATAACTGATGAATTTAAAAAAGTAAGAATTACATTAATTTAAAAAAAAACAAAGTAGTAGTTTTAAAAAATCACACAAATAAAACTGATTCTATAACACTATTGATTATAGCCAAATCGCTTCAACATATTAGTATTACTCCTCCAATTTTTATTGACTTTTACATACATTTCTAGATGAATTTGTTTTCCAAAAAATTTTTCTAAATCTAATCTAGATTCTACTCCAACTCGTTTCAATGCTTCGCCTTTGTGTCCAATAATAATTCCTTTTTGGGTATCTCGTTCTACCATTATTAAAGCACGAATTCGAATTATTTTATCGTCTTCAAGAAACTCTTCTGTTTCAATTTCTACCGAATATGGAATTTCTTTATTATAATATAATAGGATTTTTTCTCTTATAGTTTCATTTACAAAAAAACGTTCTGGCTTATCCGTTAAAGTGTCTTTCGGATAATAGGCAGGCGATTCTGGCAAAAGCGAAATTATTCTTGCAAACACTTCTGGCACATTAAAATTCTTTAATGCCGAAATTGGAAAAATTTCGGCATTAGGTACTTTAGTACTCCAAAAAGCAACTTGTTCTTCTAGTTGCACTTGATTTGAATTATCAATTTTATTCAACAACAACAATACTGGTATTTTAGCATGTATTATTTTATTAAAAAATGCTTCATCTTTTAACTCTTGCTCACCAATTTCAACCATATAAATTAAAACATCGGCATCTTCAAAAGCAGATTTTACAAAATTCATCATTGATTCTTGCATTTCATAAGCTGGCTTTATAATTCCTGGTGTGTCAGAAAGTATCATTTGAAAATCATCACCATTTACAATTCCAAGAATTCTATGACGAGTTGTTTGGGCCTTAGATGTTATTATTGATAATCTTTCACCAACAAAAGCATTCATCAATGTTGATTTACCAACGTTTGGATTACCTATAATGTTAACAAATCCTGCTTTATGAGTCATTTAAAATTATTTTAATTTCTTGCAAAGGTAGTCATATCAAGCCAATAGTTAAAATAAAAGATTTTTAAATTTTTTGTTGCATGTATTGATATTCGTTGTATATTTGCACTCGAAACATCGCGGGATAGAGCAGTAGGCAGCTCGTCGGGCTCATAACCCGAAGGTCACAGGTTCGAGTCCTGTTCCCGCTACTAGAGAAGCCATTCTGAAAAGAGTGGCTTTTATTTTTTATTACAAATTTAATTTATGAAAAGAGTTGTAGAGTACAGAAAATTATTGGAAGTTGACAAGAATGTAACTTTAAAAGAATTAAAAACAATTTACAGAAACAGCATGAAGGATAATCATCCTGACAAATATGTTAATGACGAAGCAGGAAAACTTGCCGCAGAAGAAACAAGTAAAAATATTATTGGTGCATATCATTTTTTGGTAAGTATTTCAAATGAAACTCTTGAAAAAAACCTGCCTGAATATCAAGAAACAATTAATAATTTTAACATTCTTGATTTTAGATTAGAAAAACAGACGTTATTGATTACACATTTAAATGGCGTTTCATATGAATATATTGGTGTTCCTAGAAACTTATACGTAAAGATGGTTAATGCTGAGTCGCCAAATCGATTTGCTAAACGTCATATATATGGTAATTTTATTTACAGAAAATCTGGAGAGGTTACAGAAGAATAATCCACAAACTATTTTTCGCTACATTCTATAAAGCAAAAAAAATCCACCAATTGGTGGATTTTTTTGTTTCATTATTAATCTACAATTTAGTAATAATAAATTCTGATCTTCTATTAAGTTGGTGTTGTTCTTCAGTGCAACTTGATTGGTTTGTTGGTTCGCAACCACAGTCGT
>JAYTPS010000416.1:0-4978 GCA_043747155.1 Flavobacterium sp.
ACAAATTAATCATAGGCATTTTCGCATAAGTAGCTTGTTGCGGAAAAATCCTTTGTGGAGACAATCCAGGATTAGTATTAATTTCTATAAAATGTGGAATATCATTCATAATTATAAAATCTATTCTTGAAAATCCACTCATACCAAGTGAGTCATAAACTTTTTTGGCAGTTTCAATTACATGATTTTCAATATCTATAGGTAAGTCTGCTGGTGTAATTTCTTTAGATTTTCCTAAATACTTTGCTTCGTAATCAAAAAAATCATTTTCACTTAAAATTTCGGTTATTCCAAGAACTTTAGTTTTTCCTTCATATTTAATAACACCAACCGATACTTCTCGACCTTTTAAAAATGATTCAATTAAAATGTCATTATCTTCAGCAAAAGCAAAGTCAATGGCTTTATCTAGTTGGTCTAACGAATTTACTTTAGACACACCAAGCGAACTTCCTGATTGATTAGGTTTTACAAAAAAAGGCAAGCCAAGTTCTAATACGATTTCGTCACCATCAATAACATCACCTTTAGATAAATAAATAGAATTGGCTTTAGGAATATTAAATTTAGACAATACTGAAAGTGTATCTCGTTTATTAAATGTTAAACTTGATTGATAAAAATTGCAACCAGTATAAGGCAAGTTTAATAATTCCCAATATGCTTGCAAATGTCCATCTTCTCCTGGAGTTCCATGAACTGTATTTACAGCAACATCAAATTTAAAAGTGTGATTATCTTTAATAAAACTAAAATCAGCTTTGTTAATGAGATACTTTTTTTCTTCAATTAAGCAATACCAATCGTTAGGAAGTATATGTACTTCAAATGCCTCATATTTACTTTTATCAATATGATTTAAAATTAATTGGCCACTGCGTAAAGATATTACTGATTCATCTGAATATCCACCCATAACTACTGCTACGTTCATTGAAGATTTTATTTTAATTACTATACAAAAATAGCACAATTGTTGAAACTAAAAATTATATCTTTGCGATAAATACTTTTTTTATGAGTTTCGGTAAATACATTACAAGTCGTGTCTTTTTTGCTCAAATATTGGCTGCAATTTCAATTCTAGCTGTTTTGGCTTTTATATTTTTTTATTGGATAACATTTATTACTAATCATGGCGACGAAATAACAGTCCCTAATTTAGGTAAAATGAACGAAGACCAAGTTCAAGAAAAACTTAACGAGTTGGGTTTAGATTATCAAATTATTGATACTGTTGACTACAAACCAGAATTTCCTAAAATGGCTGTTGTGCAACAAGATCCATCATCGGGTTCTAAGGTTAAAGCTGGAAGAACAATTTATATAACACTTAATGCTTCGACTTATAAAATGGTTGGCGTTCCAGATTTAATTGAAAAAACCTATAGACAAGCAGTTCCAACATTAAAAGCAGTTGGATTATTGGAAGGCGAAATTAGATATGTTCCATATTTGGGAAAAGATATGGTTCTAGAAATGTGGATAAATGGAAAAAAAATAAAACCTGGCACCAAAGTTTTAAAGAAAACTAAAGTCGATTTAGTTCTTGGCGATGGTGAAGTAATATTTGACGATTCTGAAGTTGATAGCATTGTAGATGTTGCCAATAAAATTGAAAGAGAATTAGAAAAACAAAAAGATACTATTAAAAATGCAGAATAATATTAATCTTCAAGAACCAGAGGAAGAACTTTTTGAGCATTATAGATATGAAGTTCCTAAAGGACAAGCTTTCTTGAGGATTGATAAATATTTAATGTTATTAGTGCCAAATGCAACTCGAAATAAAATTCAAAATGCTGCAGCCAATGGTGATATTTATGTAAATGATGTTGCTGTAAAATCTAATTATAAAGTAAAACCACTTGATGTTGTCAGAATTTTACTTGCACATCCACCATTTGAAAATAGGGTTGATCCTGAAAATATACCTTTGGATATTGTTTATGAAGATGATGCATTACTTTTAATAAATAAACCACCAAATTTTGTTGTTCATCCTGGACACGGAAATTATACTGGAACTTTGGTAAATGCTTTGGCATATCATTTTGAAAACTTACCATTAAATAGTTCAGAACGTCCAGGATTGGTTCATCGAATTGATAAAGACACTTCGGGATTATTGGTCGTTGCTAAAACAGAAATTGCAATGACGCATTTAGCAAAACAATTTGAAGCAAAAACTTCTGAAAGAGAATACATTGCACTTGTTTGGGGAAATGTAAAAGAAGATGAAGGAACTATTGAAGGCAATATCGCTAGACATGTAAAAGACAGAATGCAAATGGCAGTTTTTGCCGATCCTGAAATTGGAAAACCAGCCATAACTCACTATAAGGTATTAGAAAGATTTGGATATGTAACTTTAATTTCTTGTAAATTAGAAACAGGTAGAACTCATCAAATTCGTGTTCATTTAAAACATATTGGACATACTTTGTTCAATGATGAAAGGTATGGTGGTAATTTAATTTTAAAAGGCACCACTTTTACTAAATATAAACAATTTATTGATAATTGTTTTAAAACTTTACCACGACAAGCACTTCATGCAAAAACTTTAGGATTTATTCATCCTACTACTGGAAAAATGATGCGATTTGAAGCTGATTTGCCTAAAGATATGAATGATTGTATTGAAAAATGGAGAAATTATTCTAAGAATGTAGTTGCTGAAGAAGAAGAATAAAAATCATCACTTTTTAATAGCATCATCAAATTTTTGACTTACTTTTTTCCAGTTAATACAATTAAAAAAATTAGAGATGTATTTTTTTCTATTATTTTGATAACTCAAATAATAGGCATGTTCCCAAACATCAAGTGCTAAAATTGGTGTACCTGAAACTATTTGCTTTGGCATTAAAGGATTGTCTTGATTTGGTGTTGATGTTATTTGCAATTTTCCAGTTTTATCAACAATAAGCCATGTCCAACCTGAGCCAAATTGTTTAGAAGCCGCATCAGAAAACTGTGTTTTAAAACTTTCAAATGATCCAAAGTCTCGAACTATTTTTGCTGCTAACGAATCTTTGGGTTTAGCATCTCCTTTGGGTGCTAAAATTTCAAAAAACAAACTATGGTTGTAAAATCCTCCAAGATTGTTTCTTAAATTGGCGTCACTAATATCTAGTTTTTTATGCAACTCTTCAATAGTTAAACTCTCTTTTTCGGTTCCAGCAAGAGCTTTGTTTAAATTATTGGTGTAAGTTAAATAATGTCTAGAATAATGAATTTCCATGGTTATTGCATTAATATTTGTAGAAAAATCATCGTATTTATAAGGTAGCTTAACCAATTTAAAAGCACCTTTTTGTGCACTAACATCATCTGGAGTTCCAAGTGTCATTTTTTCATCTTTTGATGGAAGTGGAACTTCAACAACTTCTATAAGTTTCTTTTTATTGCAAGATATAATTGAGATACTTAACAAAATACTCAAGCACAATAAAACAGTTTTTTGAATTGAAAATGACATAATAAATTTTTATAAAAACTCGAAAATGATTTTTTAAACAAGAGAATTAATTAAATTAATGTACTCTTCTTTGGCTTGTTCTATAGAAAAATGACTTATTTGCATCCATGCATTCATTTTAAATGCATTTCTTAAGTCATAAACTGGCGAAACTCTTACATCAATTGTGCCCATTGTAGCTTGTTTGTATAATGCATATAATCGTAACTGAACATCTTGTGGTAACGATGCTTGAGTCATTATGTTGGCTTTTTCAACTGCATCTTCAAAGCGAATATCTAGTTCGTTTTCTTGCATTTATTTGGTTGCAATAATAGTTCGGTTTCCTACTGCGGTTTGGTTTAATTTTACATTAATAGTTGTTCCCAGCGGAAAATAAAGATCAACTCTTGAACCAAATTTTATAAATCCAGCATCATCACCTTGACGAACTTGCATTCCTTCTTCGGCATAATTTATTATTCTTTTTGCCAATGCACCAGCTATTTGTCGATACATAATTTCACCAAAAATTCTATTTTCAATTACTATCGTTGTTCTTTCGTTTTCGGTACTTGCTTTTGGATGCCAAGCAACAAGATATTTTCCTGGATGATATTTACTATACTTTATTTTTCCACTAGTTGCATATCGAGTAACATGAACGTTTATTGGCGACATAAAAATGGATACTTGCATTCGTTTATCTTTGAAATATTCGGGTTCAAATACTTCTTCTATTACAACAACTTTTCCATCTACTGGTGCAACAATTGTTGTATCATCCACAATTAATTGTCTGTTTGGATTTCTGAAAAATTGTAAAACAGTTACCAATAATATAAGTAATAGTATTTGGAATGTTTTTAAAATCCAAAAATTTGAAATTATCATTGGTGATAAAAGCAATAGTACTACAAATGTAAATGTAGAAATTAAAATAATTTTTGCGCCTTCTTTATGAAACATAATATAAAATTTGATAAAATAAAAATACAAATGGTGCTACAAATATAACACTATCTAGTCGATCTAAAATGCCTCCATGTCCTGGCATTATTTTTCCGCTGTCTTTAACGCCTGCCATTCTTTTAAATTTAGATTCAATTAAATCGCCCAAAGTACCAAAGATACTCACTATTAGTGCAATTATTACCCAAATATATGTTGCTGATGCACCAATATAATATTTTGAAATTAATACACTTATAAGAATACAAAATAGCAATCCACCAAAGAAACCCTCAATTGTTTTTTTAGGAGATATTTTTTCTAAAAGTTTATGTTTACCTATAGATTTTCCTACTATATAGGCAAAAGTATCGTTTGTCCAAATTAATATAAAAATGCTAATTATAATTTTAGGATTATATCCTTTTATTCCGAAAGGTATTTTTATTAAAAGTAAAAATGGTATAATGATATACCCAATTAGATAAATATATTTAGAAATGCCATAAATTTTTTCTTTCTTAGTATCAAAGAGTAGTAGCAGTGCTTTGATGCTAACAAACA
>JAYTPS010000417.1:0-6023 GCA_043747155.1 Flavobacterium sp.
CAAAAAAATTAATGACAAAACAACAAAAAATTAAATTTTCAGATATTTTATTTAATTATTACGATGTAAAATATACTAATGAAACTCGAATTAATAAAAAACAAATAGGATGTGAGTGTATTGAATTGGAATACCCACAACTAATTTTACTTTTTATAGGTAAAAATGGAGAAAAAAAATATATTGGTTTTCCCTACTATTCATATAATGTAAGAGCTAAAAGAACAAATTTTACTCAAAAAGAATTTGAAAGTCTAGATTTAAATAATTTAAAAGTAAGAAAAATTTTAAAATACTTCAATTTATATAATGAAAAATTTTTTTTGAATGATTGATATACTTGAAATGCAAACCGGTATCGGTTAATTTTTAGAAAAAAACAATTATCTAAAGAACAAGAAGATAAAGAGAAATATGAGCAATTATATTTTTCAAAAAAAGTAAAAAAGGAATATATTCAAAGAATTAAAGTTGTTGGATATTAAAAATGGAAATTATTTTTTTTTTGCAAGAGCCATTGATAGAATTTGGCCAAGTGAATTTATTACATATATGAACGGTAAAGAATGTGCAGTTCATGATTATTTAACCATTGCTGATGCAACTTGGAATAATTTAATAAAAAAAGTATCACAATTCATTAAACAAAAAGGTGGCAAAACTACAATTATGCCTGCAACAACAGAAAGAATTGATATTAATATATTTTTCAAAAAATTTAGATCAGACAATCCAGTTAATTTTGTTGGTAATATAGATCAATACAGAAAACAAAATGAAAAATAAATTAATTTTAATTAATCTAATATCCTATTTTATTTTATATCATTTAGTTTTTGAATTGCTAATAAATATATCTAATATAGTTAAATTTTCTGTTGTATTCACTCCATTAGGTCGTTTAATTAGAAAATCAATATTGCATCAAAACATAGTTTTAGGAGAAAATGATTATCATATTTTATTTTTAAATTTATTTGTTAGTGGAGTTTTTATTTATATAGCTTCAAAGTATAACAAGGAGAACATTTTAAAATTATATTTGAGAATATTTTTCAGTTTCATTATTATTAATTTAATACTATTTTGCATTATTGAGTTGTTTGGTAAAGGAATGAGTACAATTCCAGTTTACATTTGTTATATTGTTAAACCTTTGTCAATTATGACATTATTAATAGTGCCTCTTTTTTGGCTAAATCAGAAATTTATAGAAAAAATATATTCAAAGAAAAATTAAACCAGCAATCGAGGATATGTCAACTCAACGATATCGCGGATTTGCAATCAGATAGCGCGTATATGTCAACTCAATGATAGCGTGGATTTGCAATTATAAGTGTTCGAAACTTTGAAAAACTTTATATTGCATTTTTAACTTGTAATTTAAAAATGCAATAGAAAATGGTTACTTTTGTAAAAAAAAGTATGGATTTAATGGCAATGATGGGTAAATTAAAAGCAACCCAAGATAAAATTGAAGAAACCAAAATACGATTAAACACAGTTCTTATAGACGAACAATCTAACGATGGTTTACTAAAAGTTACTTTTACAGCAAATAGTCAATTAAAATCAATAACAATTGATGACTCTTTATTTGATGATAAAGAACAATTGGAAGATTATTTAATTTTAGTAATAAACAAAGCCATAACCAAAGCCGAAATTGTAAACAAAGCCGAACTTGATGCTGTTACCAAAGTTGATATGCCAATGATTCCTGGTATGGAAGATATGTTTAAATAAATTATAAAAAAAATCCAAACGCTACTTATAATTTTTAGTGTTTAATTTTTTTTTATTTGAAATTGCATTTTTTCTAATGTTTCAAGAACATAACTGTGCATTACTTCTTTATAGTCTAAATGTGTTACAATTCGCAACTTACCTTTGCCAAGTAAACTAATAGAAATACTTTTTTGTTTTAACTTTTCAATCACAATTTCATCGGCAATACCATCAATGGGTGTAAAAATTACAATATTAGTTTCAATTGCTTCAACTGTTTTTATCCAAGAACATTGTAATAATTTTTTACCCAATTCTTTTGCTCTATTATGATCCTCTTCAAGCCGTTTAATATTGTTATTTAAAGCATAAATTCCTGCTGCAGCTAAATATCCTGACTGACGCATATTGCCACCAAATATTTTTCTTATTCGCATAGCTTCTTTAATAGTCTTAGCATCGGATAATAAAACAGAACCAATTGGGCAACCCAAACCTTTAGAAAAACAAACAGATATCGTGTCAAACAAGGCACCAAATTCTTTTGGATGTTGCTTTTTAGCCACAATTGCATTCCACAATCTAGCACCATCAAGATGATATGTCAAATTATTATCTACACAAACTTGCTTAATTTTTTTTAATTCCTCAATATCATAACAAGCGCCACCACCTTTGTTAGTAGTGTTTTCTACAGCTACCATTTTAGTAAACGGAGTATGATAAAACTCAGGATTATTTATTCCATTTTTAACCTGTTCAGCCGTAATCATTCCTCTATTTCCATCAAGTAAATTAAAATTTACACCACTATTAGAAGATGCTCCACCAGATTCATACAAGTGAATATGCGTCCATTTATCACAAATAATTTGGTCGCCAGGTTTAGTATTCACTTTAATCGCTGTTTGATTAGCCATTGTTCCTGTAGGAAAAAAAAGTGCCGCTTCCATACCAAATAAACTGGCAACAATACCTTCAAACTCGTTTACTGTAGGATCTTGTTTAAAAACATCATCGCCAACTTTGGCATTAAACATAAACTGTAACATTTCGTTACTTGGCTTGGTTACAGTATCACTTATTAAATTTATTTCCATATCAAATTGCGATGCGTTATATTTGCAGCAACAAATTTACATTATTTATGACAAATACCGAACAAATAAAAGGTATTGTAGAGCGTCTTGGTGCGTTAAGGAGGTATCTTTGACATTGATGCTAAGCTTATCGAAATAACCAACGAAGAAGAAAAGACCTTTGCTCCCAACTTTTGGAACAATGCAAAAGAAGCCGAACTGCTAGTAAAAAACCTTCGCTCAAAGAAAAAATGGGTCGAAGATTTTGAAAAAGGTAATTCAATGGCTGAAGAACTTCAAATTACTTACGAATTTTTTAAAGAAGGTGATGCTTCCGAAGGAGAACTTGATACTCAATATGAATTGACAAATTCTCATCTTGAAGATTTAGAATTTAGAAACATGCTTTCTGAAGAAGGTGACAATATGAGTGCTGTTTTGCAAATTACTGCTGGTGCTGGCGGAACCGAAAGTTGCGATTGGGCGTCAATGTTGATGCGAATGTATATGATGTGGGCTGAAAAGCAAAAATATAAAATTAAAGAATTAAACTTTCAAGAAGGTGATGTTGCTGGAATAAAAACGGTAACACTAGAAATTGAAGGTGATTTTGCCTTTGGATATTTAAAAGGAGAAAATGGAGTGCATAGATTGGTGCGAATTTCTCCATTTGATAGCAATGCTAAACGCCATACTTCATTTGCATCAGTTTATGTTTATCCATTGGTAGATGATACCATTGAAATTGATATAAATCCAGCCGATATTGAAATTATTACCTCTCGTTCTAGTGGTGCTGGAGGTCAAAATGTAAACAAAGTTGAAACTAAAGTTCAATTGTTTCACAAGCCAACCGGAATTCAAATTCAGTGTTCAGAAACACGTTCACAACAAGACAACAGACAACGTGCTATGCAAATGTTGAAATCGCAATTGTTTGAAATTGAATTAAAAAAACAACAAGCACAAAGAGCCGATATTGAAGCTGGTAAAATGAAAATTGAATGGGGTTCACAAATTAGAAATTATGTAATGCAACCTTATAAACTGGTTAAAGATGTACGCTCAGGATATGAAACTAGTGATATTGATGGCGTTATGAATGGCAATATTGATGAGTTTCTTAAAGCATATTTAATGATGATGGGACAAAAAGAAGAATAATTTAAATAAATATCTTACATTCATTTTTTTAATTAAAAAACTATAAAATATGAAATTTAAAATTACCTGCTTTTTATTGTTATTGACTTTTACTATTTATTCTCAAAACAAATTTGTAAAAGGTTATTATATTGAAAATACTGGAAAAAAAAATGATTGCTTAATAAAAAATCTTGATTGGAAAAACAATCCCACTAATTTTGAAATTAAAAATAGCTTAAATTCTCAATCAATTACAATATCAATAAACGATTGTAAAGAATTTTCAGTTGAAAATGAATCAAAGTTTATTCGCGAAACAACTCAATTAGATACTTCTAGTGAAAATTACAATCAATTAGATAATAAAAAAGAACCGAATTATATTGACATTACAATTTTTTTACGTGTATTAGTTGAAGGCGAAAACGATTTATTTCTTTATGAAAATGAATATTACCCAAAACGATTTTTTTATAGAAATAATGATTCTACAATTAAGCAGTTAGTCTATAAAAAATATTATGATTCTAATAAAGATGAAGGAACTGAAGTATTTGTAAATGAGTTTTATAAAAGGCAACTTACTCTTGATGTTAAATGCAATGACATTTCTAAAAAAATTTCACTTCAAAATGTAAAATATAGCAAAGAGAATTTAATTTTATATTTTACCGAAATTAATAATTGCAATAATCCAAATTTGCAATCAAAAACACTTTATAAACAAAAAAAAACAATTTTTAGTTTAAAAGGAGTTGTTGCATTTAATAATGATAACATAAAATTTCAAAGTTCATCTGTTGATACAGGTTTTAATAAAAAAAATAATTTTAGTTTTGGAGCTGATATTGAAATATTATTGCCATTTAATAATTATTGTTGGGGAATTTTTATAGAACCTAACTTTTCAAAATATAATGGCAATCAAATTATTAAACATGGATTAAACAATTCTTTAACTAAAAATGTCGTTTTAGACATGAATGTTATTCAAGTACCCTTTGGTGTGAAATATTATTTTAATTCAAAAAGTAGTTCAAGTTTATATTTAAGTGCAGGAATCAATGTGACAAATGTTAAAGAAGGAACAAAAATTGATTTTGAAAACACAAATAGCGATTTCTATTTAACTGGTTTTAGTTATACTTTTTTTGGAGTAGTTGGATATAAGTATAAAAAAATAGCTGTAGAAATTAGAGCTAATTCAACAAACAATGCTGCTGCATCTAATGGGTATGATATTCAATTTGATAGAACATCTTTAGTTTTAAAATATGAACTTTTAAAAAATAATCAATAACTAATAACACTCATTTAATAAATTAAATTTATATTTGCATCGAGGATTCCGAAAGGAAGTTACACCTCACCTCAATTGCCAATCGCTCCAGATTGGCTTTTGTATTTTATAAAAGATAAATAAGGAATTTATAATACTTCATTTAAAAATTGAAGAAATGCAACCCATGAACGATTATTTGCCTTTTCATTATATGCTGCACCTTTAGAATTGTCATTACCTGCATTTTTATCTGTAAATGAATGAACCGCATTGGCATAATAAATCATTTGCCAATCCGATTTTGCTTTTCTCATCTCTTCTTGAAATGCCTTAATTTCGGTGTCACTTACATAAGGATCGTCTGCACCGTGCAAAACCAAAACTTTAGTATTTAATATATCGATAGATCTTGCTTCATCGCGACCTAAACCTCCATGAAAAGAAACAATTCCTTTTACTTTCATGTTTGCTCTTGCGGCTTCAATTGCTCCTGTTCCACCAAAACAATAACCCATGACAACAATTTCATTTGGGTTTGCACCTTGTTTTACTAATTGCTCTAAAGCAAGTTGAATCCTTTTTTGATATTCAAAAAAATTTTTCTTGTAAAAACCTGCTTTTTGTCCAGCTTCGTTAAAATTACTTGGTTTGTTTCCAACTCCATAAATATCGGCAACAAATGCATAATAACCTAGTTTTGACAATTCATTTGCAGTTTCTTTAGCATGATTGTCAATACCCATCCAAGCTGGAAGAATTAAAATTCCTGCTTTAATTTTTAATGC
>JAYTPS010000418.1:0-5213 GCA_043747155.1 Flavobacterium sp.
CGATATTTTTTCCAAAATACTCCTCGGCCACGATGTGGTGAAATGATCCTTTAATTCCTTGTATGGCTACTTTTTCTTTCATTTTAGTCAAAAAAAAATCCCGATTTACATCGGGATTGAATATTTATGTTTTTATATAATTTACTTTTTTACATAACACAATAACAATCCCTGTTTCTTCCAAAAAAAGAAATACGAAAAGTTATAAAAATAAGTTGTGAAAATTGTGCTCATTGTTACTATTGTGTTTTGCTAAAGTAGAAAATTAAAGTTTAGGTTTTACAAAAATTATTAAAAAAGTTACGGAAACGTTTTCGTGATTTTTTTAAAAACAAATTTCACGAATTAGCACAATTTTTTTCGTTTAACTATAACACACAATTTTCTGGTTATTTTCTATTATAAAAGTTAAACTTATTCATTATTAAAATTATAGGTTTTAATTTTCCTATTGTATTTACTACATTTGCTACAAATAACTAATCATGTCAATAGAAGTTCAAAATATTTCAAAGAGTTATGGTGCTCAAAAAGCGCTAGACAATGTTTCATTTTCTGTAAAAAAAGGAGAAATTGTAGGTTTCCTTGGTCCTAATGGTGCAGGAAAATCGACTTTGATGAAAATTTTAACAACTTTTATTAATGCAGATGAAGGAAAAGCAATTGTAAACGGAAATGATGTAGTTCAAAATCAAAAAGATGTTCAATTATCAGTTGGTTATTTGCCAGAACATAATCCGTTATATTTAGATTTGTATGTGAGAGAATATTTAGAGTTTAATGCTGATGTATACAAGGTTGCCAAATCTAGAATTGAAGAAGTAATTCAGCTAACAGGTTTATCATCTGAAAGCCACAAAAAAATTGGACAGTTAAGTAAAGGTTTCCGCCAAAGAGTTGGCTTAGCAACTGCTTTACTACACAATCCTGATGTTTTAATATTAGATGAACCAACAACAGGTTTAGATCCAAATCAGTTGGTTGAAATTAGAAACGTAATTAAAAACGTTGGGAAGAATAAAACTGTTTTTTTATCAACTCACATCATGCAAGAAGTGGAAGCAATTTGTGATAGAGTGATAATTATTGATCACGGAAAAATTGTAACAGATAAAAAATTAAATAAATTGGTTTCTGATAATGTAGAGCAAGTTATTGAAGTGGAGTTTAATAAAAAAATAGTTGCAGAATTATTGAATAAATTGTCTAACTTGAAATTTGCTAAAAATACGCAAGGAAATACTTGGGAATTAACTTTTGAAACCGAAGTTGACATGCGTTCAGCTATTTTTGATTTTGCTCACCAAAACAGCTTTAAAACTTTACAATTGAGTTTAAAAAACAAAAATTTGGAAGAAATTTTTAGAGAGAAAACTTCTAAAAAATAATGTTTTTTTAATTATAAATAATTTTTCCTTTAAATAATTGTTCAACTGAAACTAACGTAGGATTGTTTTTTAGAATTATGTTGCCAGTACTTACCATTTTTCCAGTAATACTTTGAATCGGATTTACAATCATGTCATTAGAACCTCGATGAAAAACTTTAATGTTTTGCACCATTAAATTTGGAGCATCGATTTTTCCGTTTCCGTCGTAAAAGTTTAACAATGCTTCACCAGTTTGACCAGAAACATAAAATCTCGAAACATTATTGTTTTCTATAACTAATTGATAATTATTTACTTGTATATGAAAATCATTTGTTCCAGCTCCAGCACCCAAATCCATAGAATTTAATCGTACAATGCTATGGGATAAAACTCCATGAGAATCTATATTTTGTTCTGTTTTAGAAAATAAATTTAAAAAATCTAATGCAGGAGTTGTAACATATACAATTGTTTGTCCGTAATCGCGAACCCAATTACAAGATGAGTTATCTTTAAGAAAAAGACCATCATTTTTAAACTCAACAGAGATATTTTCTAGTAAATTTTCGCCTGTTTTTACTTCTACTTTATATTCTGTTCCTTGTTTAATTACAAGTCCAACTCCTTTAAAAACATAAATCGAGTGAAATTGGTTCGCTTCACTAACTTCATACTCTTTAATAATCATTGCACCACTTGATTCTACACAATCTAATGGTTTTGAGCAGTTAATAAAAAGTAAAAGCACACTAATAATTAAAATAACTTTCTTCATTTTTGTTTTTTATAATCTTACACCTATAGCAAATTCTAATGCTTCAGCAAGAAAACCATGCGTTTTTATAGACAAACCAGTATAGGTTTTTTTGTTAAAATAATATTTCATTCCTAGTCGATCATAAACAGGAATATCAAATTTGTAGGGTTGATAAACATAATATCCAACTTGTGCTTCTAAAGAAATTTTATTGATAAATAGTTCATGACCAATAAAAATTCCAACTCGTTTAAAATCGGTATTGGGATCAAGATTTTGTTCAGGATAAGCAACTGTTTGGTATTTAATAAAATCTTTAAAGAAATTAGAAATAAAAATTTCAGTACCAAGTTGTAATGCGCTTTTTCTATTAATTCTTTTATCTGCATAAAATCCAAAATGATAAAAAGGATGCTGACCACTACCAATTATTGGACTTTCATTTACTCCAGTTCTTAAAATAATATTATATTTTACAGGTTCTTTAAAAGATAAATTTGCAGGAATAGAATCTTTTTCTCTTTTAATTTTTTCTGAAAAATTATAATTTACACCAACACTTAATCCATAAGTATTTAATCCGCTATTTGGTGCTTTTACTCTTCCGTTGGAGAAATGTGTAAACATAAGTCCTGCTTGAATTCCAAAATTATCTATTATATATTCTTTTTTAAATGACAACCCGAAATTTGTATTCGCAAGAATTTTAGAACCAAATGCATTGTTTTTACTATTAGTTTCTTTATCCTGCGGATTAGTAGTAACAGCAACACCTTGTGCCAATTTAAAAACTAAATTCTTATTAAAAAAATAAAAATTATAATGCATACCAAGAGCAAAATTTTTCCCTAAAATATCATTTTTAAAATCTTGATAAAGAAAATATCCACCATAATCTGGATAATTATAAGCTTTTTGCCATTCTTTATTACCATGAGTTTGTCTTAAAAAATTAATCATTATTCCATCTGGATGACCAGTAACAAGATGTTGCAAGTCGTCAGTGTGTGGTAATACATTTCCTTTAATTAGTATTACATCAACAGCATTGGTTTCTTTTTTGTCTTGTGCAAAAACTACTATAGAAAATAAAACCAATAAAAAATACAATTTGCTCATCCTAAAATTTTAATTTCACAAATATAGTAGAATAACTTTATGATTTATATAAATTTAATTTTGATAAAATAGTAACATTTTACTTGAGATTAATTTTAATACTTTCGTTTTTTTAAATCCTTAAACTTTTAAACTCACAAACTTTTCGCTACTTTTACGCCACAAATAAAATGCAAAATGACATTTGAAAACACATTAAAATTCGCTCAAGAACTTGATCAACAAGACGAAATATCTATTTACAGAAATCAATTTATTTTTCCGCAACACAATGGTAAAAAAGTTATCTATTTTACCGGAAATTCTTTAGGTTTACAGCCAAAATCTGCCAAAAATTATGTTGATGAAATAATGAACGATTGGGCAAATTTAGCAGTTGAAGGGCATTTTTATGCCCAAAAACCTTGGTGGGATTATCATGAACGTTTTGCTAATCCGTTAAGTAAAATTGTAGGAGCAAAGCCGTCAGAAATTACAGTAATGAACACCTTAACTGTGAATTTACATTTATTAATGGTTTCATTTTATAAACCAACAAAAACTAGGTATAAAATTATTTGCGAAGAAAAAGCATTTCCGTCAGATCAATACATGTTTCAATCACAAGTTTTTTTTCATGGTTTCAAACCTGAGGAAGCAATAATAGAAATAAAGCGTCGCGAAGGAGAACACAATCTTCGTTTAGAAGATATTTTGGCAAAAATAGATGAGGTTGGCGATCAACTTGCATTGGTTTTATTTGGAGGTGTAAATTATTATACAGGACAAGTTTTTGACATGAAAACTATTACCGAAGCTGGACATAAAACAGGTGCAAAGGTAGGTTTTGATTTGGCTCATGCAGCAGGAAATATCGAGTTAAAACTTCATGATTGGAATATAGATTTTGCAGCATGGTGTAGTTATAAATACATGAACTCTGGTCCAGGAAATGCATCTGGTTGTTTTATTCATGAAAAGCACCACAACAATTCAGATTTACCAAGATTTGCTGGTTGGTGGGGAAATAAAAAAGAAAATCGTTTTAAAATGGAACAAAATTTCAACCCAATAGTTGGTGCTGATGGTTGGCAAATTAGCAATCTTCCAGTTTTGTCACTTGCTCCTTATTTAGCTTCTGTCGAAATGTTTGCCGAAGTTGGAATGGAGAAATTAATTATAAAAAGAAATAAAATCACCTCTTATTTAGAATTCATTCTTCGTGAAATTGATAAAGAAGTAGATAGTACTTTCGAAATAATAACACCTTCAAGTCAAGATGAAAGAGCATGTCAATTATCAGTTTTTTTTCATGGTGAAGGAAGAAGTTTATTTGAATATTTAATGAAAAATGGTGTTGTAACAGATTGGCGCGAACCAAACGTAATTCGTTTTGCACCAGTACCATTATATTGTTCTTTTGAAGATATGTATAACTTTGGACAAATTTTAAAAATAGGGATTTCTTTAAAAAATTCAAATAGTTAAATATATTTTTTTAAACATAAATTTATTTACCTTAAAATAAACCATCATATTATAAATGATAAATAAAAACTGCCTCAATTGTCAAACAATAGTTACAGATAAATTTTGTTCTAGTTGTGGTCAAAAAGCTGACATTAAAAGAATAACATTTAGAAATCTTATTTTTCATGATATCCTTCACGGCATTTTTCATTTTGAAAAAGGAATGTTATTCACTGCCAAGCAATCATTGGTAAACCCAGGAAAATCATCACTTGAATACATTTCTGGAAAAAGAAAACCCTATTATAATGTGTTTTATTTTATACTAATTACGATTGGTTTAATACTTTTTTTTCGACATTTTTATGATGAATTATCAATTATAAATGGTGAAAAAGTTTTAGAAAATGCAACTAATTTAGATAAAGTAAGTAAAAGATTAAATGAAATAATTGCTAAAGAAAGTAAATTATTAATATTTTTATTTGTTCCATTTGCGGCACTTAACAGTTTCA
>JAYTPS010000419.1:0-4283 GCA_043747155.1 Flavobacterium sp.
CTATTTCTTGGAGTGATTTTGGTTTTGGAACAATTCAATTAAATATTACCTACAACGATTTAACTACGCAAACAAAAACTCTTTGTATAGAAAAAATTAAATCACCTAAAGCTAATTTTTATGTTTTAGGATATAATTATAGTAATATAAAAGTTTGTCAAGATCAAGAATTAAATTTTATTAATGTTTCTACTGCTGATGGAGGTTCAGAGATAGTTTCTTATTTTTGGGATTTTGGAGATGGCACTTTTTCTAATGCACAGCAACCAAGTCATGCTTATACTTTAAGTAGCACTTATGATGTAACTTTAACTACGACCAATAGTTGCAACTGTACTTCAACCTACACTATTCCCATTAGAGCAAGAAAGAAAGGTATAAACATTACCTGTCAAAGTGTTGCATGCGAAAGTCAAAAAAGTAAATATTCAGTTTCTCAAGAAGAAATTGGTACTTGTACTATAGATACTGATTGGTGGTCGGTTGATGGTGGAACAATTGTATCCTATAATTTAAATAACACTCAAATTGAAGTTTTATGGAATAATGTTGATGCAACTGGTTTTGGACATGTATATTTTGATACAAACGAATGTCAAAATATATGTCATGCAATTAACACATTAGTAATACCCATAATTAAAACTACTGCAACAATAGTTGGTGAACTAAATGCTTGTGGTAAAAAACAATACCGTTATAAATTACCTCAATGGCCAACTACAGAATTTAATTGGACTTTAGATGATAATGGAACTGGAGCTACATTATTAAATACCGACCAAAGAAATGAAATTATTATTCAAACCAATAGTGTGGGAAATATAAAACTAAATTGTGATTACAACAATACTTTACTTAATTGTGGCGGAAGAGCTTCAATTAATATTAATGTAAAATCAACTGCTCGTATAGTTGGTAAAGATATTTTTTGTGTTAATGGTTCAGAAACTTATATACTTCTTGATAGTAACGACAATCCTATAACTGGAAATTGGACACTTGTTGGACCAGAGTATTCTCAAACTGGCAGTGGAACAAGTTTTACTCCTGTTTTTGAATTTATTGGAACTTATTTTTTAACTGTTGAAGGTTTAAATTTTTGTAGCACAAATACATTTGTAATTAATATAATTCCAAGACCACAAACGCCTCAAGCAATTATTGGTCCAATAAAAGTTTGTCCTGCACTACCTATAACCTATTCTGTATTAAACCCACAATATGGTTTTACTTATGAATGGAGTGTTAATCATGGTGTTTTTCAAGGTAATAATTCTGGCGAATCGGTAACCATTACTTTTTTACCAAGTTTTACAGACTATACAATAAGTGTTGTTGCAAAACAAATAAATCAACCCTATTGTTATTCACATGCAAGGGTTTTACAAATAAGTAAAATTATACCTTCTTTTTCAATAGCAGGACAAACAACAGTTTGCGCAAGTACTACAGCTCAATATTCAACTACCTATCTTGAAGCCGATGATTATATATGGTCTGTAGTTCCAAGCGAAGCAGGAAGTATATCGCAAGGTAATGGTACCAATACAATTCAAGTATTATGGAATAATTATAGTGGTTTAGGAATACCACAGGTTAAATTAAGAATTAGAAAATGTAATACCTATTATGATGCAATTCCACTTCCAATATCTATTATTTTTTCTCCAGATATTGCAATAACTGCTCCAACAACAATATGCAGAGGTCAAAACTTTAGTGCAACAATAAGTTCAACACCAAATTTAGTAACAATTGATCATATCGATTGGGATTTTGGCGATGGTACAATTGCAACAGTTTTACCTGATGCATCTGGAAATTTTTCATTAACTAACAGCCATCAATACAACTCTGTTAGTTTAACTAATGTTGAATATACTATAGCAGTTGTTATTTATGGTGCCAATGGTTGTATTTATCCAGCAACAGCAGTACATTCAATTACGGTTTTACCTTCGCCTCAAGCCAATATTACACCAGCTGTAATTGTTAGAGAATGTAGCAAGTATGACATAGATATAACCTACACAATAAATATTCAAACAGGAATAGGAAATACTACTTCAATACAATGGTACAATGGCAATAGTTTATTAGCAACTGCACCAATGCAGTTATACTATACACCCATTACTTTTGGAAACTATTATGCCATTGTAACCAACGAAAATGGTTGTTCTACACAAACCAATATAAACCCAGTATTAAAAGTTTGCGGAGAAATTGATTGTAATATTGACCCAGATATGGCTTCAATTTATTTAACTCCAACAACTTGCAATACCTACAGTGCATCAGTTGGATATACTCCTATACCTACACCAAATAGTATGTATTGGGAAATTTCTGGTGGCGCAACCATAACCAATCAAACTGATACTGACTGCGATATTACATTTAACAATCCTGGTTTATTTATACTAGATTATGTTGGAAATTATATTGTTGGTAGTGAAATTTGCCAATACAAGATGTTTACAAACATTATAATTCCTTATCAAGCCGATTTAAAATATAATGTTGCCTGCACCAACAATGGTTTATATGAAGTAAATCTTTTAAATCATTCGGTTATTTTTGCTGGCTATAACATTGAAAATTATGATTTTTTTATTGATGGTATTTGGTATGACAACAATACCACACAAGATTATATAACCAATCTTTCTCCAGGAAGTCACAATATTGGTATTAGAATAAGTAAATTTGGTTATTTACCTTGCGAATATTTTACAACAATAGACTTGCCTGATTACCCAACTGCACAATTTACTTACCAAAGCACCACCTGTACTGGCGAAGAAATACAATTCTTTGCATTAAACCCACAAGTTGGCGACACCTATTTATGGAATTTTGGTGATGGCTCGCAAAATTTTCAGCAAAATCCTTTTAAAGTTTATACAAATAATTCTTTTGTTGATGTTACACAAAATGTATCATTAACAGTAACAAACCGCATAGGTTGTAGCGCAAGTTATAGTTATTATGGTGATGAAATAACTGTTTATGCAATTAACATGAATGGTAGTATTACTTCTAATCCTTCAAATGGAAAAGTGTGTGAAGGACAACTTATTTCACTAAGTTATTTTCCAAACGAAGATACTGAAACTCCTATTTCATATCAATGGTATGTTGAAGAAAACCTTATTGCAACAACATCTGTACCAACATACAACCCAACAGTTAGTGGTACCTATTGGCTAAAAGTTATTGATGCTAATGGTTGTAGTTTTACAATAGCAAATGGTAAAACAATAACATTTATTCCAAATCCAGTTGCAATTATTCGAGGTAACACATCAGTATGTGTTGGTACAAGTTTTGTGCTCAACGGTTTTATAGGTGGCAATAGTGTTGAATACAACTGGATACTAAACAATGTATCTATAGGTACTACTAACACAATTACCCAATTAATAAATGAGCCAGGAAACTATGTTTACACTCTAGCAGTACAAATACCCGATGGCAGCGGTGGTTATTGCACCAATTCAACAACACACACAGTTGCTGTTTTAAATCCTCCAGTTGCACCTTTACTAGCAATGACGTTGTCAAGTTGTAATCCCTATACTGTAAATATAGTTGCATCAGCCGAAGAAACTGGTAATTTTACATGGAGTAACGGACAAAGTGGCAATGAAATTCAAACATCAATTGGTGGTCCATACAGTGTAAGGTTCACAAACGAAGCTGGTTGTAGTGTTACATCCGAAATTGACATTCCAAAATCGCCTTCCTATTATTCTTGGGTATTTCCTAAAGGTTGTTACGAATTTTGTAGAAACGAAACTTTGGGTTATCTTATTGGACCAAACCAACCAATGCCAGAATGGGCATGGATAATTAACGACCAAGTGGTAAATGATAATAATAACACTATTGTTGAAGTTTTTAATTTAATTCATTTTAGTGGTGATCATCAACTTAGTTTAGGTAATGGTCTTTGTCCAGCAGAGATTTCTCAACCAATTTCTGTTCTTCTCAACAATACTTGTGATATTTGTAATGTTTCTATAAACGCTACTTTGGTTACTCCATTATTAGATCAAAACAATAATTTATATTATGAAGTAAAACTAGAGTTTATTAATTATTCAGCATCGCCCATTTATATAACACTTCATAATTTGTCAGCTGGCGGAACTTTTATTCCGTCTGGAATTAATCTTGCAGCGTCAACCACATCTAGTTTTAATTTCATTTTTATTCCACCAGCTAATTTTAATAGTGGTTTATTAAATTTCTTTGCAAGTGGCGAAATCGGTAAC
>JAYTPS010000420.1:0-1971 GCA_043747155.1 Flavobacterium sp.
CTGAACCATGGCATTGCTAATATTCATTGCTTTTCCGTTTTCATCAACATATTTAAAACCAGACAAACTCATTGTTCCTGCATTATTAATGTTTTCATATTGACTTTTTTCTACTGATTGCATGTCAAATTTTGTAGTAACATCAGCATTTAAAATTCCAGTAAGTGTTTTGTCAAGTTTTATTGGATATGCCTTGGAAAGATTTCCTAGATTTATTGTACCTTTAAGCGCAGCATCGATTAAGGCATTGGTAGCAACATTTTTTATGGTTGCTTTGGCATTAAAAACATCTTGATCTATAGAAAATGATAATTTATCTAAATTTACAAAAGTGTCATTCATTAAGCCAGTTTCGTTAACGATTTTGGTATCAATAACAATATTTTTAACCGATTTTGGTAAATTTGGATATTGAAATGATGCATTATTAGAAGCAATTGCAATGTTAAATTTGGGTACAGTTTTTTCGCTATATGTTCCTTTAGCAAATCCAGCTACTGAAAAATCGCCAGATGTTTTCACATTGTCCAAACTGCTAGAATATGCTGCAGGAATTAAGCCCAAGAAGTTTTTAAATGATGAAGTTGGTGTTTTAAAAGTTAAATCATATTCTTGACCAGTATCAACTAATTGAATAAATCCATTAAATTCTAATGGCAATTCGTTGATTTTTGCTTTATTTTCTTTAAAAGTATATTTGCTATTTTTTAAATCGATACCAAGAATTGCATCCAAAGTTACTGCTACATTATTCATATAGTTCATTTTATCCATATTTAAGGATATTTTTGCAGTAGTTTTTGTATTTAAATCTAAAACATCGTTTGTAAAATCGCCAGTTCCAGAATGATTTATGCTATCAATAACCATTTTAATTTTAGATCTCTCGTCGGTATATTTAAACTTAAAGTTTTCAACCTCATATTCCTGAATTTTCAGCCCAACTGGTTTGCTTTTTCCGTCAGCTTTGTTGTCTTTGTTTTTTAAAGCAATATCAAAATTACCTATTCCATTTTTATTAAAAATAATATTTATCAATCCGTTTTTAGATGAAATTCCCTCAATATTTAATGGTTCATTGTCATCATTGAAGAGTTGCATTACAGACATTTTTAAATTTAATTCTTCAAATGAAACTAATGTATCTCCTGCAAATGGAGCTTTATTTAGTATTGATAATTTTTCGATCGAAACGCTGGCCTTTGGAAAATTTTTAAATAGACTCAAATTGGCATCTTTAAAAGCTACAGTAGCATCAAGATTTTGGTTAATAGATTTTACAATTTTTGATTTAATTTGGTCTTCAAATAAATAAGGTATTGCAAAAGCTGAAACTACCAGTAACAACAATACTATTCCAACAATTTTTAATATTTTCTTTACCATAATAGTTAATTTTATTCTTTTTTAAAATAAGCAAAAACCTTGCCTTTAAATTTTAATTTAATTACAAATTTAATATTTTTCGTTATGTTAAGGTTGTAATATTATCTTAAAAAGTTATTTAAATGTAATTTAACAAAAAAATCTGTTCACTTCTTGTGAACAGATTAAAAAACAAATAACCCGGTTGTTTTTTGGCTAGTTTATTTTTAACTCATAAGCCATTCTTGCTTGAACACCTTTTTGAGTTGACATTTGTTTAATTTGTTGCAATATTTTATAGTTTTGCTCACCAATTTCTTCTTTAATAATACTTTGGCGCGTTTGTGCTAAACCAAAATTGGCTAATATATCTTCAAAACTTTTTTTGTATTCTGGAAAATTTTCTGTTCTATATTTTGTGGTTTTTCCAAGTCTTGCAGCTTCTTTAATTGCTTCATCCATTCCTCCAATTTTATCAACTAGACCAATTTTTAAGGCATCTTGACCACTCCAAACTCTTCCTTGTCCGATAGCATCAACTTGTTCAAATGTCATTTTTCTTCCCATTGCAACTCGGTTTACAAATGTTGAATATATTATTTCGAC
>JAYTPS010000421.1:0-10435 GCA_043747155.1 Flavobacterium sp.
AAGAAGTTATTTACGATAATTATTTGGAAATTGGATCAGTAGTAAATAAAGCAAAAGTATTTGATTGTGAATTTTATTTGAACTCATTAGACATTGAAAGATTTGATTTTAAAAAGTTGGTTTTTGTAGATAAATTAGGATCAAACTTTATTGTTAACAAAATAAAAAATTTCATTCCAAATAAAAAAACAATAGTTGAATTAATAAAAGTTAATTTATTGGATGCTACAATCGTTCCAATCAACTATTATATTACGCTTGTATCAAATATATTGAATAACAATTGCACAGTAACTTTAAACTATTTAAGTAATATTCCAATACCAGTCCCTTGTATTATTTTGTGCAAAAATCCAGATATTGCAAACGGATTTATAACAAGTCCTGGGCGTGTTTATGAAATTCCAGCAATATTGCAGAACGGAATCGTTACAATATCAATTACGAGCTTACCTACCCTTTCATTTTTTAATGGATTTACTTTCAGAATTAAAGTTTTAGAAACTATTGCTTTGAATGTTCCGACATTGATTGATGTTATCTCCAATGATATTGTTGGAGGATTGCCAATACCATTGTCTTGTTTCGTTTCGCCGTTGAAATTCATAACAATTACAAATATAAATACCTATCAATTAGAACCAGGAGCATTTGGAATTGGAATAACGAGAAAAGTAAGAATTGATTTTACAACAGACTTGCTTTTGCCAAATACTATTGAAATAATACAAAACGGAGAGTCATTTGAACAAAGTGTTACAGATAATTTTATACTGCTAGAATTAAGTCATACAGATTTCTTTACGGGTCAAATTATATCTTATAATTTTAATCTTAAAAAGTTCAATACAACTTCAAATACAGTAACCTCAAATCAATAACCATGGCTGAAATTAAGATTGCAGAATTAAATATAGATGTAAATTCGCTAATTAAAGCTACATCCGAAGTTAAGCAGGCTTTAGATTCTTTGAGAGAGGAACAAAAGAGATTGCAAAAAAGTGGACAGGAATCGTCTGCTCAATTTGTGGCGAACGCCAGTAGCTTAAAAGTGTTGGGTAGTGAATATAATTCAGGCATTAAGGCTATTGCAGGATATACGCAGGCAACAGCAGATCAAGCAAACCGAGTTCAATTATTGGAATTGGCATTGAAAAGTGAAGTTACTACTATTGCAGAAGCTAGAAGCCAAAATTCTTTATTAAATAAGTTGAGAAATGATGTTAATGTTACAACTGCAGAAGGAAAAAAGGAGCTTGATGAACTTAATGAAAAACTAGATTCAAATAATGAGTTTATAAAAGAGAATGCAGACCAATATTTAAAGCAAAAAATCAATATTGGCAACTACTCCGAGAGTATAAAAGAAGCATTGAACAATTTAAATCCATTTAATGGTGGTATTTCTGGATTTATAGAGCGTTCAAAAGAAGCTGGGGGTGTTGGAAACTTATTAAAAACATCTTTAGGAGGTATCGGACAGGGTATTTTAGGAGTAACAAAGGCAAGTTTAGCGTTTATAGCAACCCCGATTGGTGCCGTTATAGCAGTTATTGGGTTGGCATTGGGTGCATTATACAAATATCTTACCAGCACTCAAAAAGGTATCGACCTTGTTACCTCGGTAACCCGCCCATTGATGGCAATATTTTCAGCTTTGGGAAGTGTAGTAAGTGGATTAGGCGAAAAAATGGTAAAGGCCTTTGAAAACCCAAAGAAAACATTGGCAGATTTGGGGGAGTTTGTAAAACAAAATTTGATTAATCGATTCAAAGTCTTTGCTGTTATTTTAGAGGGCATCATTGAATTGGATTTTAAGAAAGTAACCAACGGTGTTTTGCAAGCCGGGACTGGTGTTGAAAACTTAACCAGCAAAATTGCTAACGGAGCCAAAGAAGCAAATAAATTTATTTCTGATGCAGTTGATAAGGGTAGGCAAATAGATGAATTAAATAAGACAGTCGCTAGACAGCAATTAGAGTACAATCGCACCCAAATTAAAACCAATGATTTAATTGACGAGCAACTTTTAAAAAGCAAAGATACTTCATTAACATTTGCTGAAAGAGGGAAAGCGGCCAATGAGATTATCAGATTGACAGAAGATTTAGGAAAAAAAGAAGAGGATATTATCCAGAAAAAAATTAGGTCGTTGCAATTGGAATATGAATTGAAAGGCGTTAAGAATTTAACCAATGAGGAAACACAAGCTATGATTGACTTAGAAACTCAATTAGATGATGCGCAGGATAGAGGATTGAATGCAAGACTTGACCAAACGAGAGTATTATCGGGATTAAAAAAGGAACAACAGGATCAAGCAAGAAAAGCCGAAGCAGATGAGAAAGCTAGAAAGCAAAAAGAACTTGATGATATTGTAAAATTAACCGAATCAGAAGTGGCTTTTTATAAAGAAACAAATAGGTTTAAAGAAGATGACATCGAACGTGCAAAAGAATTCGCGGCAAAAGATTTAGATATTTTAAAATCACAATTAGCAGCCAAACAATTAACTAAAAAAGAATATGACACGGCTGAACTAGCGTTACAAAACGACTTAAAAGAAAAAGAAAAAGAAATTGAAGAGGCTGAAATCGTAAAAATTAAAGATTTTGAACAGCGTAAAAAGGATTTAAAAAATGAAATAGCATTGAAAAATGTTGTTGACGAAGAAGCAAAAGCTTTTTTAAAATTAACACAAGATTTAGAAAAAGATACATTAGAAATTGAAAGTTTAAAGTTTTCTATTGAACAAAAAGATGAGTTAAAATTACAACTTGCTGAAAAATACAATAAGGATTTTGCAGCAATAGCAGAAAGAGGTGCAGCAAAACAAGCTAAAATAATTGCGGATGCATCAGCAGTAGAGATAAATTACAACAAAACAAAAAACGAAGCCTTGCTTAGTTTAGCAGGTCAGTTATCACAACAACTTTTAGGACTTTTAGGTGATAGCGTTGGTGCGCAAATAGCCGCAATTGCACTTGATGCAGTATTACAAATAGTAAAATTAAATATTGCAACTTCGGCAGCAGCAGCTGTTAACACAGCCAATGGTGTTGCCTTATCGATACCTACTGCTGGAGCATCTGTAGCGGCAGCAACCGCAACAAATGTAGCAATGTTTGCTAATTCTAAGTTACAACAAGGTTTAATAGTTGGTAGCGCAGCGTTAGCCGCTGGAGCAAAAATAACCTCTAAAAATAGCAAATTCGCTGGCGGTGGATTTGTTGGCATCGATGGAAACAGTCACGATATGGGCGGTGTGCCAATTTATGCAGGAAACAAATATGTAGGTGAGGCGCAAGGACAAGAAGGCATTGCAATAATGAATCGCGGTGCATTTTCTGCCTTCAAAAACTTCAATAACACGTACGGTGATGGTGATGTTTCAACTGGCGGTTTTTATGCAGGCGGTGGTATAATTACCCAAGCAGTTAGTAGAGAATCGATTAATGTTAATGATATATTGGGCGCGACTTTAGAAGCTTTTGCACAAATTCCAGCACCAATTGTTTTAGTTGAAGATATAAATATGGGTCAAAACAACGTAGCACAGGTCAGAAATGGGGCAAATTTTTAACATGTGTACTCGCAATATTAATTTTTAAAATATAAAAGATGCTAAATAAAATAAAATCTGATACAGAGCAATTACCAATTAAAATTAACTGTAAAAAAAGAACTTTATTTCAAAAAATATTTAAAATTAATCCAATGCATAATTGGCAGACAAGAGCAATAAATAGATATGGATTAACAACTTATGAAGTATGTTTGAAATGTGGAAATGCAAGAAAAATAAATAAACCAAATGAATATCCAATATTTATAGATAGCGAAAGAATAATAGAGTTTGACAGTCAATTTGACAAAAAAGGCAATTATATTTTTAATAACTTCCTTATTTAAATTATGAGTAAAATTTTTAACATACTCAATGGCTGGCAAAACTTCATTTCTAAAAGTGAAGTAACGGAATTGTTGGCAACTGAAAGAGCGAAGCATTGCAACCCATGCGAACACAAAATATTTTCAAAAACCATTAATGCTTTTGTAAAAGATGAACTAATTGAAGTGAGCGGTTTTATATGTGGGAAATGCAGTTGCCCACTATCTGCAAAAATTAGAAGTAAAAAAGAAAAATGCCCAATAGAAAAATGGTAGAAAAATTAACACGATATGAATTTATTAAGAAACTGAAAACTGAAAATGTTTACACGGATTTGATAGCATCGGGATTGATGAGCATTAACGTCGCTATGTGGTTTGATGTTTACGAAATATTTTTAAGCGAAGTATCTGTTATTAAAGAAAAATATCCAAGCGTAACGGCTACCAGCGACAAACTTAAAAATGAGATTTCCGAACGGCAGATTTACAGAATCATTAAATTTATGGAAAATTAATTAATTCTTTCAATTCCTTTTCAAAACGCTTATACTCGGGCGTTTTTTTATGCTCCGATTTTATTTCGTCTTTTGGTTTCATTGATTTAATCAATTTCAAAACAGCTCGAAAAATCTGAACAGTCAGAGAATATATTAAACAAATTAGATAAATAACGAATAATACCATGTTACAAATATAATAATTTGTTTTGACAAAAGCACGTCAATAGAACATTTATATTCGGTAGTAACTTTGTTTCCAATGGAAGGAAATATATACATAAACGGTTTAATCGGGTCATTGCCTAATGAAGTGGGTGTCGAACTTATTGATGTTATACAGCAAGTAAAAAAACAAACTGATTTAACTTCTTTGAGTGTTCACATTAATTCAGAAGGTGGCGTTGTAAACGTTGGTTTTGATATTTACCACTACTTGAAATCTTTAAACATTCCAATCACAACTATTGGCAGTGGAATGGTTGCTTCTATTGCTACTGTTATTTTCATGGCTGGCAATCGAAGAATTTTAAAAGATAACACAAGGTTTATGATTCACTTGCCAATGGGTGGCGTTGAAGGTACTTCTGACGAGATTGCAAACTATGCACTTGACGTAAAAAATACAGAAAAAAAGATTGTTGACTTCTACAAAAAAGAATTGGATACAACCGAAGAAGCTATACGACCGCTTTTAAACAATAAAACATGGCTTAATGATTCTCAATTAGACTCATTGGGTTTTACAACTGAAATAAGAATGCCAGTAGTGGCTAAGGCTTATATAGAAAATAATAATAATAATCATAAAAATAAAGATATGACCGAGAATGACAAAGGTTTCTTTATGGGTTTGTTTGATGCATTCCATAAAAAAAACAAAGGAATAGTAAATTTAAATCTAACTGACGCCAATGGTACAGCCGTTGTATTTCCAGATTTAAATGAAGGCGACAAGCCAAAAGTTGGAGACAAGGCAACAATCGAAGATAAACCAGCAGAAGGCGAGGTTTTAATTGATAGTTTGACTTACGTATTTGCTAGTGGCGTTATTTCTGAAATTAAAGAAATGTCTGCTGATGATTCAGAGGAAATGAAAGCTTTGAAAGCAGAAAACGAAAGTTTGAAAGAACAGTTGACAACAGCCAACGCGAACAAAGAAAATATTTTGCAAGATGTAGTGAACTTGAAAAAACAAATCACTTCAAGATTTGATTTTGAAGATAAAAAAGAAATCAAAGAAAAAGAGTTGGAAGCACCAACTAAACGTCAACTTTTAAAAGACTAAGAAATGGCAAGTTTAATAAACGTAGCAGGATTAACATTAAGCCCAGAAGAAGCAAGAGACGTAAGTTCTCTTATTATTGAAAAATTATTTGTGCATGGAGCATTATCTGATTATCATGATATTGAAACAGGTGTTCATTATAAAATGCAGATTCCTTTTGTAAATAACATTGAGGATTCTTTAGTTAAGTCGGTAGGATGTGTGCCAGCAGTTGGGACGGGAATTACTATGACCGAAAAGTTTTGGGAACCTGAAATATTTGATTCTCGGTGGATTCATTGCGCTGCCGATTTGAATAAATTATTAAAAATATTCAATGAAAAAACCAGAATCAATCCAGATTTTTACGAAAAAATAGGATCGAAAGAAATGGGGTTAATTGTAGGTTTGATTGATAAAATGATGATTGATAAGTTACCAGTTAAAGTTTGGTTTTCTGACAAGACTGCAGGTATAACCCCTGCTGGAAAGTTCAAAGTTGGAGCAAATTTAGCGTTGTACAATGTTATTGATGGATTGTTTAAACAAATTTTTGCAGAGGTGGCAGCTGGCGATAGTAATTATGTAGCAATTACAGAAAACGCAGGTGCTTCATACGTGGCGCAGAAATTACCAGTTGATGCAGGTTATAATTATTTGGCAGCTTGTTTTACCGCTGCTGATTCAAGATTATTACAAGACCCGAGCGCAATGTTTCAAGTAACAAGAAGTATCGCGGACAATTACAGAGCTTCTTTAAGAGATAAGACCTTAGGAGCTGGCTTTAGAGATACAGTTGAAAATGGAGTTTCGGTATTGCTTTTTGAAGGCTACAAGGTGGCTGTTCGACATGATTGGGATATAAATATCAAAAAATTGTTTGACAATGGAACTAAAATTGATAAGCCACATAGAATTCTATTCACTACGCCTGGTAACATTCCAATAGCAACACCTTCAGTAGATGATTTTACGACTTTAGATTCTTTCTACGATAGAACTCTAAAATCAAATATTACTGATGCCGCTTTCGCTTTAGACGCGAAATTGTTAGAAGATTACATGACAGTAGCCGCTTATTAATCAATAAAATTAAGAAATTATGAGTTTATTATGCGATGGAATACTATCAGGAGATATATTAGTTGATTGTACCAACCCGATGTTAAGCGGGTTGGAAGTCAACGTTTTATTGGTTAATCATGGAGATATTGACAAAGTGGCATCTACTTTTTCAGTAACAAATCCAACACAATTAACCAATCTACAGCTAAAACCAACTAAAACAGCATTTTTATTGCAAGGAGTTAAGCAAATTAACTCTTTAAGCATGGAATTAGTTGTAAAAGAAACCAGCAACGATATGTTTAAACATATGTTTTCTGGTATGATTTTCAGCCTTTCAGCAGAAAATAAAGCTAAAATGTATGACATGGTCGGCGGGTTGTTTGCGGTTGTTGTGGAATTGAAATGGAAAGGCGTACTTTCAGTTGATGCTTTCCAAATTGGTGGTTTTGACCGAGGTTTGAGACTAACCTCTTTGAAATGGTCAAGTAAGGAAAATGACGCAAACGTAACTTTTGAGTTAAGTTCGGAAGAAGGTGGCGAGGAGCCAAGACCAATCTTATCAATTTTAGAGACAAGCTATGCACTTACAGCCACAGCCTTTGCAAACAAATTTGTCCAAGTATAAAGATGTTTGGTTAAATATAGAATTGTCCAACCTCATTACTGGCTATGACAGCAATGGGGTTCGTTTTTTAAGCCATTTTTTACAAGATTACACATTAGTTTTTTCAGAAAGCGTAAACTCTGGATGTAATAAATGCATATCAACTTATTTAACAAATTATAAATTAAAATTTCAACAAATGGAAAATACTAGCAAATATATTTTAAAAAAGAAATACGAAGGAATCTCTTTAAGTGAAAATTCAAGTGTAATGGTCAATAATAGAAATATTACGGACGAGTATGCAATTGAATTATTGTTAAGGTTTAAAGCCGAAGAAATTTTTGAAGCTTACCCAAAAGTAGAGGAAATAATCGTTAAAGATGCTGAAATAATCAAAGAGCAAATCGAAACAAAACCACCAAAAATTGTTAAAAAGTAATTTATGATTACAACCAGCCTATTAAATATTTACAAAAAAATAATCACTTGGGATAAAAAACTCGATATCCATACCAATGGAAACGATAATAATTACCCCGAGAGAATGGAACGCCTGAAAAATAATAGTGTAACCGCTAAAATGGCATCTTCTATTATGGTGCAATATTTAATTGGTAAAGGTTTTGGTGAAAGTGATAATATAAAAATTGGTAAAGATAAGTTAATTTATATAGCAACCGATATTGCCACTGATATTGTCGACAATAAAGGCGTTTTTATTCACGTAAATTACAATGCTAATTTAGAAGTTTCAGACTTCAAAGTTTTGCCATTTAATCAATGCCGAATTGGCGAAAAAGACAGCAACGATTATAATGGTAAAATTTTGGTTTACAAAGACTGGTCAGGAAAAGTTGAAGTTAATAATGTAAAAGTTTTAAATGTTTTTAATCCAGAAAAAGAAGTTTTAAAATACCAAATAAAAAAAGCTGGTAGCATAGAAAAATTTAAAGGTCAGATATTATATTTTAACATGGATAGAAAATATTACTATCCATTAAGTAGAATTGATCCTGTTTCCCATGATTGCAATTCTGAATACAACGCATCTGTTTATAAGATAATATTTTAGAAAACGGATTTATCCAAAGCACTTTTTTTATTACGCGTCCATTGATTGATAATAATTTTATCATTCAGGCGAATGAATCAAAAGACCCTATTTTACTGCAAAATTTAAGAGAACAGGAAAGTGAGCGTACTAATTTCAAAGAAAACGGTAAGCAAATGTTGGGTGCAAAAGGCGTTGGCGGTTTCATGCATGTTGAAGTTGATTTTGCTGGCGATGATTTAAGTCAGGCATTCAAAATTGAAACAATTAAGTCAGATATAAACCCAGCTCTTTTTGAATTTGTTGAAAAAAGCGCAACCGATAAAATATTAATGGTTTACAATAATTTACCTAATGTATTATTGAAAGCCGACAACTCAATGTTTGGCGCAAGCGGTGAAGCTTTACGAGTAGCTAAAGAAACATATTGGGAAAATACATCAATTGAAAGAAATATTTTAGAAACTATTATTAATGATTTGTATAAACTTATTGATGGTAGTAACGGTCAATATTTATTTATACAGCCATTATTTACAAGAGAAGTTTCAAAAGATACCGCTGAACAAGAAAACGCAAGAGCGCAAGCTCAATTAAAAGGCAGTCTTGGTGGCGTTCAGGCTTTACTTGAAATACAAACAAGTGTAGGTTTAGGAACAACAGACTATAATGCAGCAGTTACTATGATTATCAATATTTATGGATTCAGCGAAGAAATTGCTAAAGATTTATTGGGAACTCCAAAATTAATATAAAATGTTATCAACTAAATTAATAAACAGAGCCGATGTTTCTCTTTACAAACAAATATCTCAAACGGTATATGATTCTGTTTTTGATGCATTGGTTTTAGAAACTCAAATACAAGACATCGCGCCATTATTAGGTGAGGATTTGTTTAATAGTATTTTAAAAAATCTAAATCCTTACAATGATTTATTAAATGGTGGCGAATATACTGTAAATAATATTACTTACGTGAACTATGGATTAAAAGCCGTTATCTCGTATTATTTTTATGCCAGATACCAAATGTTCGGCGGGGTTACAGATACGCCTTTTAGCATGGTTGAAAAGCTTAACGGTGCAGAAAGTCGCCCTATTTCTGAAAAAAGTAAAAAAGACCTTTATAATTTAAATAGGGATAGTGCCTTTACTGTTTGGAAATCAGTAGAAAACTATTTAATAAGAAAGCAAATACCTCTTTTTAATTCAAATAGCATTTGTTCGGTAAAAAACCAAAGTTTCAAATTCACTAAAATAGGATAATGAAATTTATATTAGACATAAGCGGTCAACGTTTTTCACTTGATGGAATAGAATATTTTAAAAATTTTCTATCAAAAGTCAATGGAAATAAAATCACAATTTATAACGCTTATGATTCATGCGATGTGTTGGTAGAAGCCATTATATTTTCACAAATTACCTTAAACGGAATCGTTTACCCTAATGCCTCAGCTTTACAAAGTGCGTTATTGTCGGTTATTTATACAAGGAGTAGCCTAAACGGATTAATTATAAACAGTCCTTTATTTAACTATTTTTCAAATCAAACAGGCTTTACTATTTTAGGTCAAAATATAATTTTTAATAACGGTTGGGCGTGGTTTATAATGGGTAATCCTCACAGTAATCCAGCTAATGTTATTATAAATATACCTTTTGCAAGTGCTGGAAAAAAAAGAATAGATGTTATTGTAGCTAATATTAATAATACTTTTCAATTAGTACAGGGAATGGAAGTATTAAATTCCAATTCGGCAGCAGAACCACCTACTCCACCAAATACAATCAAAGCTACATTGTTAATTGTTAGGGATTCCTCAATTTCACAAGGCGGTGTAAATAATGGATACGGAAAATGGAAAATAGAAGAAAAAGCACCAGGCAATACAGGCGAAGGAATTGAATTTGACGATTTGGCAAGAGGCAGAATAAGTTTGACTGAATATTGTAATCTTGGTCGTTATTTAAATTTAATAGGAGACAACAATGTACACAACCCACTCAATTACGAAATTTTATCAAACACGGGATTAGTTTCTCAA
>JAYTPS010000422.1:0-5139 GCA_043747155.1 Flavobacterium sp.
CATTCTAGCCAATTCTAGACTAAAAACTCCTGTCATTTGAATTTTGGGTTGTGCTGGATTTACAAGTGGACCAAGCATGTTAAAAAAAGTTTTTATACCTAATTCTTTTCTAATTGGACCAACTGTTTTCATTGCAGGATGAAACAATGGCGCATGCAAAAAACAAATATTTGATTCTTTAATCTGTTGTTTCAAAATGTTTTCATCTGTTTGAAAAACTATTCCTAAAGTTTCCAAAACATTGGATGATCCAGAAATAGATGAAACACCATAATTACCATGTTTAGCAACAGGAATTCCAGCTCCGGCAACTATAAAAGATGTTAATGTAGAAATATTAAAAGTATTCTTTCCATCGCCACCAGTGCCACACACATCCATTGGTTTATAATCTGTTAAATCAATCTTATGACATAAATTTAATAATGCTTCACGAAAACCTTCAAGCTCATCGAGAGTAATGTTTCGCATTATAAAAACTGTTAAAAAAGATGCAATTTGACTGTAATTAAAGTTTCCTAAAGTAATATCTGTTAAAACTTGTTTTGCCTCTTCCTTGGTTAGAGTTTTGTGTTTTAATAAGTTTTCTAATATATTTTTCATATTTAATTATTTATCCAATTTGTTAGTATTTCTTTTCCGTTTTCTGTTAAAATTGATTCTGGATGAAATTGCAATCCACGCAAATCATATTCTTTGTGTTTTATTGCCATAATATTTCCAAACTCGTCTTTTGCTAAAACTTCTAAGCAATTAGAAATTTCATTAGAAACTACCCAAGAATGGTAATGACCTATTTTAAAATTATTGGAAAGATTTTTAAATAAATAATCGTCTTTTATAATCTCAATTTTAGATGAAATTCCATGAAGCGGTTCTTTTAAATTCACTAATGTCGAACCAAAATTTTCGGATATAGCTTGATGTCCTAAACAAATTCCGAGAATACTTTTAGTAGGGCTAAATTTTTTAATAAATTCTGGCATATTTCCAGCATTCTTTGGAATTCCTGGTCCAGGCGAAAGCACAATTTTATCGTAATCTTTAATTTTTTCAAAGCTCACCAAATCGTTTTTAACCACATCAATCTCATTTACACCAATTTCATATAATAAATGAACAATATTGTAAACAAACGAATCGTAATTATCTATAACCAATATTTTCATAATTTAAATTTTTTGAGCCAACAGAATTGCTTTTCTTAGTGCCGACAGCTTTGTTTCAACTTCTATCGATTCGTTTTTAATATTAGATTTAGCAACTATTCCGCATCCAGCTTGATACATTAGTTCATTATTTTTGCTAACGAATGAGCGAATAAAAATTGCATGATTAAAGCTTCCATTCAATCCAATTATACCAACTGTTCCTCCATAAAATCCACGAGAATCTGGTTCGTATTTATCAATTAATTGCATTGCTTTATGTTTTGGCGCACCAGATAATGTTCCTGCTGGATAAGTGTTTCCTAAAATTTCTATCGGATTGTAATTGGGTTCTAATTGTGCACTTACTTTAGAAACCATGTGAATTACATGAGAATAATATTCTATTTTTTTAAAACTTTCAACCACAACTTTCTTACTAGATTTACTTAAATCATTTCTGGCCAAATCTACTAACATAATGTGCTCAGCATTTTCCTTTACATCTTGCAAAAGTGCTTCTGCCAATGCCAAATCTTGTGCATCGTTACCAGTTCGTTTAAAAGTTCCAGCAATTGGATTTATTATTGCTTTATCATTGTAGATTGTAAGTTGAGCTTCGGGTGAAGAGCCAAAAAGTTTAAAATTTCCGTAATCAAAATAAAATAAATATGGTGATGGATTTATAGATCTCAAGCAACGATAAACATTAAATTCATCACCAATAAATGCTTGTTTATATTTTCTTGAAAGCACTATTTGAAATACATCACCTGTAAAACAATGCTCTTGTGCTTTCTTTATAGTATGTAAAAAATCTTTGTCTGTAAAGTTTGAAGTTTCTTCGTTTTGAGTAGAAAATTTAAATTGAGAAACTGAGCGATTGTTAACAATATCTTGAATAAATTCTATTTGAGAAGTTTCGTTTTCTAATAAATGTTCAATAAAAAAAAGTTCGTTGTTAAAGTGATTAAAAACAATCATAAACTTAAAAAGATGGTATTGCAGTAATGGCAAATCAAAAGAAGTTTTTTTAAAAATTATGTTTTCAAATAACGGAATTGCATCATAACTTGTGTAGCCAAAAAGTCCAATTGTTTCAAAACCTAAATTAAATTTTGTTGCCGAAAATTGCTTTACAAATGAATTTAATTCATTAGATATAACTATTGAATTAGTTTCTAAAACATGGGTTGATTTATCTGGAAAAGTAAATGTAGTTTGCATATTACAAACCTCAAATGAAGCAATCGAATTAAAACAAATATAGGAATAACTGTTTTCTTTACTTTTATAATCTGAACTTTCCAAAAGAAAACTATTAGGAAATTTATCCCTAATTTTTAAATACAAACCAACTGGTGTTTGCGTATCGCTAAGTGTTTTTACAACTTTAGTGTTAAAATAATATATCATGATTAAAAAGGGATTATTTAAATTTTGGGCACAAAAAAACCCACTTGGATTAAGTGGGTTTTAAGTATTTATATAAAAATATAAAATAACAGATGTTACCAACAGAATCCTATTTGGGATTTTGATTGCCACCACCATTTCATATTTTGAATATTGTTAATCATAAGTTTTACAAAGCTATAAAATTATTTGATAAAATTGGAATAAAATTTTAATTTTAACATTCGTACTAAAAAAGATATTGTCGAGCTTCTTAAAAAACACTATTTTTGCTATTCAAAAATTTCAATTTATTTTAAAATGAAAAATATTATTTTTATAATGACGTTAGGTTCTTCATTGGTTTCATTGGCTCAAAATTCAATAAAATATCCTCAAACAAAAAAAGGAGAAGTTGTTGATGTTTATTTTGATACTAAAGTAGCCGATCCTTATAGATGGCTTGAAGACGATAAATCTGCCGAAACTGGTGCTTGGGTAAAATCTCAAAATCAAGTTACTTATGATTATTTAAGTAAAATTCCGTTTCGTAATCAATTAAAATCTAGATTAGAAAAACTTTGGAATTACGAAAAAATTGGTGCGCCTTTCAAAGAAGGAAATTTCACTTATTTCTATAAAAACAATGGTTTACAAAATCAATCAGTGCTTTATAGAAAAGACAACAATGGTAAAGAAACTATTTTTTTAAATCCAAATACTTTTTCTAAAGACGGAACTTCATCGCTTGGTGGTGTTGATTTTTCTAAAGATGGATCAAGAGTTGCCTACTCAATTTCTGAAGGTGGAAGCGATTGGCGAACAGTAGTTGTAATGGATGCAAACACTAAAGTTGTATTAGAAAAAAACTTAACTAACATAAAATTTAGCGGCGTTTCTTGGCAAGGAAATAAAGGATTTTATTATTCAAGTTATGACAAACCAACTGGAAGCGAATTATCGGCTAAAACCGATCAACACAAACTATATTATCATAAGCTTGGCACCGATCAAAAAGAGGATACTGTTATCTTTGGTATGGATGAAAAAAGACGTTATGTTGGAGGATATGTTACCGAAGATGAAAATTATTTAGTAATAACAGCTGCCAATTCTACTTATGGTAACGAGCTGTATATAAAAGATTTAAAACAACCCAATAGTAAAATTATAACTATTGTAAACAACTTTGAAAGTTCTAACAATATTATTGAAAACGAGAATTCTAATTTGTTTATAGAAACCGATTTAAATGCTCCAAATAGCAAAATTATTATGGTAGATGCAAATAATCCAGAGCCAAGAAATTGGAAAGATTTTATTGCAGAAACCGAAAATGTACTATCACCTTCAACTGGTGGTGGTTATTTTTTTGCACATTATATGAAAGATGCAGTTTCTGTTGTAAAACAATATGATTATTCAGCCAAAATGGTTCGCGAAATTAAACTTCCAGGTGTTGGAACCGCTGGTGGATTTGGTGGAAAGAAAAAAGATAAAACACTATACTATTCTTTTACCAATTATACAACTCCAGGTTCAACCTATTCTATTGATGTAGATTCTGGAGATTCAAAGCTGTATCAAACACCAAAAATTGATTTTATTTCTAGTAATTATCAGTCTGAACAAGTGTTTTATACTTCTAAAGATGGAACTAAAATTCCGATGATAATTACTTATAAGAAAGGATTAAAGTTAAACGGAAAAAATCCAACAATTTTATATGCTTATGGCGGATTTAATATTAGTATAACCCCAAGTTTTAGCATTTCTAACGCTGTTTGGATGGAAAATGGTGGTGTTTACGCTGTGCCCAACATTCGTGGTGGTGGCGAATATGGAAAAAAATGGCATGATGCAGGAACTAAAATGCAAAAACAAAATGTATTTGACGATTTCATTGCTGCCGCTGAGTATTTAATTGAAAAAAAATACACATCTTCAAGTTTTCTTGCAATTCGTGGTGGTTCAAATGGCGGATTATTGGTAGGTGCAACAATGATACAACGTCCTGATTTAATGAAAGTTGCCTTGCCTTCAGTTGGTGTTATGGACATGTTGCGTTATCATAAATTTACAGCTGGTGCAGGTTGGTCTTATGATTATGGAACATCTGAAGACAATAAAGAAATGTTTGATTACATAAAAGCTTATTCGCCAGTTCATACAATAAGTTCTGGAGTAAATTATCCTGCAACATTAATAACAACTGGAGATCATGATGATAGAGTTGTTCCAGCACACAGTTTTAAATTTGCTGCAGAACTTCAAGATAAGCAAACAGGTAACAATCCAACATTAATTAGAATAGACATCAATGCTGGTCATGGTGCAGGAAAATCTGTTGCAGCAACCATTCAAGAAAGTGTTGAAGTAATGGCGTTTACATTATTTAATATGGGTTTTATTGAATTGCATAAAAAATAATATAATCTTTTAAATATATCAAAAAGCTCAACAGTGACGATGAGCTTTTTTTAAGTCAGTTCGAGTGATTTTTAAAGCTAAAAAAAATCTAGAAAACCTGCAAAAAAGTTCAGCTTTAAAAATTGTATCGAGAACATTTGTTACAAAATAGTTCTCGATACAATTT
>JAYTPS010000423.1:0-4276 GCA_043747155.1 Flavobacterium sp.
ATACAGAATGATCAATACCAACAATTACAAGCACAACACCAGTTACAAGATGCGGTTTTGGTACAGCAACACTTTCGGCAATTCCAAGTGTAGGAGCAACAATTAAATGGTATAATTCGAGTTCTGGTGGTGCAATTTTAGCATCTGGTAACAGTTATACAACTCCAATAATAGGTACAACTTCAACTTATTATGTTGAAGCAAAATCTTTTGGTTCAGTTGCAAAAGTTGGACCAACAAGTCCAGTTAATCAAGCTGGTCTTTTGGGAATACAAAATTACCAAGCTTCTATAAGTTTTACTGTAACTTCGGATACAAGTTTACTTTCATTAGATGTTTTTCCATTAGTTTCGGGACAAACAGGTCAATTAGTTTTAAGAAATTCTTCAAATGTTACTTTAAATACTTTAAACTTTACCACAACCGTTTCTGGTGGAGCAACTCCTCAAGTTATCCTTATCAATACTATTCTAGTTCCAGGAAATTACAACATATTTTTTGCAACATTACCAGCAGCAGGAGTAAGGATGAATACTACTAATGCTTTTTATCCATACACATCATCTGTTGCAGATATTACTGGAAATTCTATTGACAATACTTATAATATTGGTATGTATAATTGGAAATTTACTACAGAATGTTTATCTCCAAGAATTCCAATAACAGCTACAGTTTCATCACCGCCAAGTCTTACTATAAGTTCACCTTCAAGTATAATATGTGCAGGAAATGTTACGCCAACCGTTAATGTTGTTGGTTATGCAGCATACAACTCCTTAGTTTGGTCTCCAAGCACTGGTGTATCGGGTTCATTTGCTGGTGGATTCACTTTTAATCCAACAACAACAACAACATATACCTTAACTGCAAATCAAACTTCGGGTAGTTTCTGTGGAAATATAGTTAACCATACAGTAACGGTTAATGCAGTTCCGCCAGCAATCATGATTGTTCCAAATACAATAACAATTTGTCAAAACTCAATACAACCATTAAATGGAAGTTCTGGGTCGAGTACAGCAGTAACAATATTATCTGAAAACTTTAATGCAGCAACTAACGGCTGGACAGTTGCCAATACTTCATTTGGTGGTGATACTGATGCTTCGCAATGGACTTTGAGACCAAGCGGTTATAGTTACAGTAGTTTTACTTATGTAGCTACTTTTAATAGTAATGATGCTTCACAGTTTTATTTATCAAACTCCGATTCGCAAAGTGCAGTTCCGGGTGTATTAACTAGAACAACACTTACATCTCCAAGTTTTAATCTTGCTGGTTACACAACAGCCAATTTAAACATTTGGCACTTTTTAAGATTTGTAACTAATGATGTAGATTTAATTGAAGTTTCAACAGATGGAGGAGCAACTTGGTTTACAATTAGAAGTTATAATACCGCACAAGGAAATGCAACCAATTTTGTAAATGAAAACATTAGTTTAGCTCCTTTTCTAGGAAATGTAAATGTAAAATTAAGATTTAATTTTAAGTCAGAATGGGGTTATACTTGGGGAATAAATAATGTATTAATCACAGGAACATTGGCTGCAGCATTAACATGGACACCAATTACAGATTTATATACTGATCCTGCTGCAACAATTCCATATACTTTAAATACACCATTGAGTGTTGTTTATTCTAAACCAACAGCAACAATATCTTACACAGCAACTTTAACTGGTTCTAACTCATGCTTTACATCTAATAGTACAACATTGACAGTTTTGCCAATATCGAATGCAGGTTTATTAAGTAGTAGTCAAACGATATGTGCAATTACTACTCCAAGCCCAATTCTTTTGGCACCAAGTGTGGGATCAGTTATTAGATGGGAATATGCCGATAATGCAGCATTTACTGTGAATTTAACTTCAATTGCAAATACTACATCAACATTAACAAATGCTCAAATGGGAGTTTTTTCAACCATAAGATATTTTAGAGCTATTGTTAAAAACGGACTTTGTAATGAAGTTGCCTCAAATGGAGTTTTTGTTTCCTATATTTCTACAACTTGGGCTTCTGGAGCATGGTCTAACGGATTACCTGATAGTAGTAAGAGAGCAATTTTTAATGGTACTTATAATTCCAATACCGATCCTTCTTTAGTAGGAACAACTTTAAATGCCTGTTCTGTATTTGTTCAAAGTGGTACTGTAACTTTTAATATTGGTTATACATTAAATGTTGAAAACACTGTAGATTCATCTGGAGGAAGTTTAGTTTTCGAAAACAATGCTAGTTTAGTACAAGACAATGATGTAATGAATGCTGTTGGAATCTATAATGGTGGAAATGTTGGTAATATTACTTATAAAAGAAATACAACACCAATGGTAACCTATGATTATACTTATTGGTCAACTCCAGTGTATCCGCAAACACTTGTTGCTTTATCTCCATTAACATTTTATGATAAATATTTTATATTTAATCCTTCAATTGCCTATTGGCAACCAATGCCATCTAATTCATTAATGTCTATTGGAAAAGGATACATTATTAGAGCACCACAAGGACATCCAAGTGGAACGATTTATAACGGAGCATTTTTTGGAACTCCAAACAGCGGTACAATAACAACTCCAATAACAATTTCTTTAAGCGATTTAAACTTAATAGGAAATCCTTATCCAAGTTCTCTTAGAGCAATTTCTTTCTTGTCTGATCCTTTAAATACAAGTATTGTTGATGGAACTATGTATTTCTGGACACACAATACTCCAATTGCTGCTAATGTTTATACTTCCAACGATTATGCAATGTATAATTATTCAGGAACAGTTTCTGCAGCACCAGCTTTAGCATCGGGATTAAACAATTCAACGCCAAATGGTTTTGTAACTTCGGGACAAAGTTTCTTTATTAGAGGAATAAATAGTGGTGGAGCAGCAACTTTTAAAAACTCAATGCGTGGATCATCTTATAGTAATCTGCAATTTTTTAAACAATCAGAAAATGCTACTACTACTGAAAATGCTATCATAGATTTAGAACGAAATAGATTTTGGTTAAATATTATCAATAATCAAGGTGCTTTCAAGCAAACAATGATTGGATACATTGAAAGCGCAACCAATGCTGTTGATAGAGGTTTTGATGGTATTACAGTAAACGGAGGAAATTCAGTAAATATATATTCATTGGCAGAATCAACAATTCTTGGTATTCAAGGTCGCTCTTTGCCATTTGATGTTAATGATGTTGTTCCTCTTGGATATTCTTCATCTATTAATGGTGCTTTTGAAATACAGTTATCTAATTTTGATGGTTTTTTTACAACTCAAGAAATATTTTTAAGAGACAAATATTTAAATGTAGTTCATAATATTAGAAACAGTAATTATAGCTTTACTACTTCAACAGGAACTTTTAATGATAGATTTGAAATTATTTATCAAAATACAATTTTAAATACAGAAGATTTTAATGCTAATGCAATTGTATTGTATAATAACAATGAAAAGCTAATTGTTAATAGTGGCAATAAAATCATGAAAGAGGTAAAAATATTTGATATTAGAGGACGATTACTTCAAACCAAAAAAGATATTTATGCTAAAGAAGCTGTTTTTGATATGGGATCAATAAATCAAGTACTTCTAGTTCAAATAACTACCGACGATTTAATTAACATAACTAAGAAATATGCCAATTAAGGTATTACAATTAAATACTAAAAAAGCTATTCTTCACCAAGAATAGCTTTTTTTTTAGTATTGCAAATGAATAAGTTAGCGTTTTTAAACACTAGATTAACGACCAATTTACAAGTTAAATTGTAATTAAAAGCGGTTTAAACGATTATTGAGGCAGTTTATCGAAAATATTTTATTTTTTATTGTTTTGAATGTAGATTTGTCCTGTTAATAAGAACAAAAGATATGAACATTCAAAATTTAGATATTAAAAATTTAAGCAAAGAAAGCAAAACAAGAATATTGTTTTTCTTGATCTTATTTTTATTATCAAGTATTGGAATGTTTGGTCAAACCAATTCAACTTCTTCTAAAGTTGAAACTACTCAAGAAATAATCATTACTAATGATATCGTTTCTGTAAATTCTCAAATAGAATTTGTAAGTTGGTTTATGGGTACTAAACAATCTAAAACGATGGATGTTTCTTCAACTGCTAAAGAAGGTTCTAAAGTAAATACTAGAAAGCAAATTTTATATTCTGGTAGTACTCCTAACAAAGTTTTATACAAAACTTTAATGAAAAAAGTTAGCAGTCAAAACAGTGCAATTGTATAATTAGTTACTAT
>JAYTPS010000424.1:0-3205 GCA_043747155.1 Flavobacterium sp.
CTTGGCGGATTTATTGTAAATTTCACTAAAGAAATACCACAAAAAGGGACTCAAATAGTAATAGAAAACTTTCATTTTACAATAGAAGAAGCTTCAAACACTAAAATAGATTTGGTGAAAATGACATTAAGCGAGTAAAAATTAAAAAAAAATACTATTTTATTGTAAATTAATAGTCGAGTAGTATAATTATTTCATAGATAATTGTATTTTCGCAAACTGAATTTAAAATAACAAACATAAAATGGCAGTTTTACAAAAAATCAGACAACGTTCATTACTTTTAATATTAGTTATTGGATTTTGTTTATTAGCATTTATTATTGGAGATTTAATCCAAAATGGAGGTTTTAATGCACCTTCTAAAGATGTAGGAAGTATAAATGGTAAAGACATTCCGTTTGAAACTTTTAGAATGAAAGTTGCAAATATGGAAAAAAATGGTCAAGGTACAACTACAACTCAAGCCGCAAATCAACTTTGGGAACAAGAGATTGCTATTGCATTGTTAACCTCCGAATTTGAAACTTTAGGACTTCGTGCTGGTGAAAAGCATATAATTGAAAACTTTAAAAACGATCCTAATATTGGTAAAAATCCTGCATTTCAAAACGAATTAGGCAAATTTGATTTAAAAAAATTCAAAGAATATTTTAAAACTAATCCTGAACAAGCTGAAATGATGAAGGATAGAGAGAAAGATGCTGTTTTAAATGCAAAATATCAAATATATGCTTCATTAGTAAAAGGTGGAATGTATACTACAACTGCAGAAGGAAAATTTAAATATGAATTAGAGACCAATAAAGTTTCTTTTGATTATGTTTCAGTTCCTTATTCAACAATTAAAGACAGTGATATTAAAGTTACAGATGAAGAATATCTTGATTATATGAAAAAACACGAGAAAAAATTCAAATCGGATGGAACTCGTGAAATAGAATATGTAATTATAGAAGACAAACCATCAAAACAAGATGAAGATGAAGTTAAAAATAAAGTAAATGCACTTTTAGTTGGCGGAGTTGTTTTTAACAAAGAAACCAATCAAAATGATACATTGACAAGTTTTAAAACTGCTGCAAATGTTCAAGAATTTGTTTCTTTAAACTCTGATACACCTTACGATTCAACCTTTATTGCAAAACAAGATTTACCTGCAGAACATGCTGAGGCATTATTTAATTTACCTGCTGGAGAAATTTATGGTCCATACATGAACGGAAAATACTATAGTATTTCTAAATCAATGGGAAGAAAATCTGGAGCCAAAGCTAAAGCTAGTCACGTCTTAATTAGCTGGGAAGGAACTCAAGTGCCAAATAAAAAAGAAAAAAGAACTAAAGAGCAAGCTAAAGCTAAAGCCGAAAGTATATTGGCTCAAGCAATAGCAAGTCCAGGAAGTTTTGCAATGTTAGCATTAACCGCATCTGATGATTCATCTGCTCAACAAGGTGGAGATTTAGGGTTTTTTGGTCAAAACCAAATGGTAAAACCTTTTAACGATTTTGTGTTTAATAATCCAATAGGAAGAATAGGATTAGTAGAATCTGAATTTGGATATCATATTATTAATGTTACAGATAAACAAGATGCAATTCGTTTAGCAACAATTGCTCAAAAAATTGATCCTTCTGAATCAACTACCAATTTATCTTACACTAAAGCAACCAAGTTCGAAATGGATGCAGCTACTAAAGATTTTGCAACACTTGCAAAAGCCGCAGGAGTAATTGTAAATCCAGCAATAAAAGCTAAGCCAATGGAAGAAAATTTTGGTTCGGTTGGTAATCAAAGACAAATTGTAAAATGGGCATATAATGAGGATACTAATGTTGGAGACGTAAAGCGTTTTGAAATAGTAAATGTTGGTCACCTAATAGCTAAACTTAAAAAAGTTAATGAAAAAGGGTTAATGACAATAGAAGAAGCTAAACCATTAATTGAAACTACATTAAAAAATCAGAAGAAAGCTGAAAAAATATTGGTTAAAATAAAAGGAAGTTCACTTGATGCAATTGCTAAATCTAACGCAACAACTGTTCAGCAAGCTTCAGATGTTACAATTGACAATCCAGTATTGGCTGGCGCAGGAGTTGAACTAAAAGTAGTTGGTACTGCTTATGGAACAGCTGCAAATAAATTATCTGCACCAATTGAAGGAAATAGTGGCGTTTATATAATAAAAGCTAAATCTGTTGTTAAAGCACCAAAGATTGCTAAATATGATGATTATGTAACTAAACTAAAAGGAAGTGCAGCTCAAGCAGCAGGAAGAATAATTCCATCATTAAAAAATGACGCTAAAATTAATGATAACAGATTAGAATTTTATTAATAAATTTAAAATCTATTCTATTAAAAAATCCCAATTTGTTTTTTCAAATTGGGATTTTTACTTTTATTGATTTTGAAGCTATAATATCATATCATAAAAAGGAAGAACAATTGTAAATCCTTTTTTGGTAAAATATGCTGTTGGATTTTCTTTAGAAACAACCATAACAAAATCTCCACCCCAAGCACCAAGACTTTTTATTACACCATCAAAGTCATCAAATAATACTTCTTGAACGGTTTGTAATTCTAAAATCAAACTCATTTCTTTTTCGTGTTTTTTTAATGCTTCTGCAAATTCTAATTCACTTTTAGTTTCAATAATTAGCTTAGTAATTGCATTAATTTTTTCAATTGTTTTTGCTACAGATGCTTGCTTTTTATAGTAAGACGCAATTGCAGATTTGCTACTTTGTTTTTTATTAAGATAGACAAAATAGATGTTATTTGTAAAATTTGGTTCAAAAATTATATTTTCTACTACTGGTTTATCATCAATTATTTGATAAAGAATTGGAGTATTATTTTGAGCGCAAGCAATATCATAACCACTTCCACCAAAACTGTTTTTAAGTAAAGTAAAAGCATCAATGTTTAACCATTGCGCAATATTATTTATTAAGGTAGATGATGTTCCCAAACCCCAAAATTTCGGAAAAGTTAATTCAGTTGTTATAGAATATCCATCAGCATTTGAAATAAAATTAGAACTTAAATTATACGCTTCGTGCAATATTTCTATTAAAGTATTTTTAACATTTTGAGTTTTATCAAATAATTCTTTATTAATTATTGATGAAAACTTGATTGTATCCTTAAACCAAATACTTCCATCACTATCATAACTTGTCCAATTAATAACTTTATT
>JAYTPS010000425.1:0-15516 GCA_043747155.1 Flavobacterium sp.
TTGCTTCTTGAGAAACGCCATAAACTTCGTTTCCAAAAACTAAAGCACATTTAGCATCTTTAGTTGGATTAAAATTTTCAAGAGAGATAGAATTTTCTACTTGTTCAATAGCATAAACAAGTACACCATCGTTTTTTAAATTTTCAATAACTTCTGTAATATTTTTATTGTGTTCCCAAGCCACAGTTTCAGTTGCACCTAATGCAGTTTTATGAATTTCTTTGTTTGGCGGAGTTGCGGTAATGCCACACAAATAAATTTTTTCTATTAAAAAAGCATCCGATGTTCTAAACACAGAACCAATATTGTGCAAACTTCTAATATCATCTAAAACAACTATTATTGAAGTTTTATCAGATTGTTTAAAGTCTTCAATTGATTTTCTATCAAGTTCACTGTTTTCTAATTTTCGCATCTTTATGTTTAAATTTTGACAAAGGTATTCAAAAAAAAAGCTTCCATTTCTGGAAGCTCTAAATATAAATATTTAAGTTTAGCTTTTTACTGGTTCTGCAGCTGGAGTATTTGGATCTGGTAAAACCGTACCTTTAATTGTTAAAGTTTTGGTCTCTCCTTGAACAGCGTTTGATTTTACAGTTACATTTTTAGTAAAAGCACCAACTCTGTCAGTTGCATATTTTACTCCAATTACAGCTCTTGCTCCAGGTGCAATTGGCTCTTTTGGTGCAGTTGGGACAGTACATCCACATGATCCAGTAGCACTAGTAATTATTAATGGTTTATTTCCATTATTAACTATTACAAATTGTCTATTTCCATCAGAATTGTGAGGAATAGTTCCATAATCAATAGTTTCATTTTCAATAACCATTCCTGCACCTTCAACACTAGGAATTTTTGGAGTTACAACTTTGGTAGCTTTCGCTTTTTTAGCTTTAGACTTTGTTTGAGCATTTGATGATGTAACACCAAAAACAAACAACATAGCAAATAGTAATATTTTTTTCATTTTGTTAAATTATTTAATTAAATATAAGCAAATTTAAACAAAAAAAATAGTAACACTATTAATGATATTTAAATTTTTATTAAATGAAATGTTAATGCTGTATTTTCATTTTAAATAATTAAATTCGTAAACTCATTTTAAATAACATAAACCTTTGTCATCTATAGAAAAATCAGCCAAAGAAACGCCTTTAATGAAACAATATAACGAGATAAAAAGGAAATATCCTGATGCTTGTTTACTGTTTAGAGTAGGCGATTTTTACGAAACTTTTGGAGAAGATGCTGTTAGAGCATCTAAAATTCTAGGAATTGTTCTTACAAAAAGAGGTGCAGGTTCTGAAACAGAAACTGCATTGGCAGGATTTCCGCACCATTCTTTAAATACATATTTACCTAAATTAGTGAAAGCTGGTCTAAGAGTTGCAATTTGTGATCAACTTGAAGATCCAAAAATGACAAAAACCATTGTTAAACGTGGAGTTACAGAATTAGTTACTCCTGGAGTTTCTATGAACGATGAAGTTTTACAGTCAAAATCTAATAATTTTTTGGCTTCAATATATTTCAATAAAAAACAATTAGGAATTTCTTTTCTTGATGTTTCTACTGGAGAATTTCTCACTGCACAAGGTAATGAAGAGTATATTGATAAATTATTGCAAAATTTTGTTCCCAGTGAAATATTAATTCAAAAAACAAATAAATCACTTTTTAAAGATGCTTTTGGAGAAAATTATAATACTTTTTATCTTGAAGATTGGATTTTTCAAAATGACTATGCAGTTGATACTTTAACTAAACATTTTCAAACCAATTCTTTAAAAGGATTTGGAATTGAAGAATTAAATGATGGAATTATTGCATCTGGGGCAATTTTATATTATTTGTCAGAAACACAACACAATAAAATTCAGCACATTACCTCTATTCAGCGCATTGCTGAAGATGCTTATGTTTGGATGGACAGGTTTACCATTCGCAATTTAGAATTATATCAAAGTTATAATCCCAATGCAGTTACATTAATTGATGTAATCGATAAAACTTTATCTCCAATGGGAGGAAGATTGCTAAAACGATGGTTGGCATTACCTTTAAAAGAAATAAATAAAATAAGAAACCGACACGAAGTTGTTTCTTATTTAAAAGATAATCAAGATGTTTTACAAAAAATTCAATATCAAATTAAGCAAATTTCCGACCTTGAAAGGTTAATTTCTAAAATTGCAACAGGAAAAGTTTCGCCAAGAGAAGTTATTTATTTAAAAGATTCACTTGATGCAATACTTCCTATAAAAACTTTAGCGTTAGATAGTAAACAAGAAGCCGTTAGAATGATTGGTGATAGCTTGCATGCTTGCGACTTGCTTCGTGAAAAAATTAAAACAACTTTAAATCAAGATGCACCAGTTGCTATTGCTAAAGGAAATGCTATTGCTCTTGGAATTAATGTAGAATTAGACGAATTAAGAAACATTGCTTTTTCAGGAAAAGAGTATTTAGAAGGAATAGAAAAAAGAGAATCAGAATTAACCGGAATTTCATCGTTGAAAATTTCATTTAATAATGTTTTTGGATATTATATAGAAGTTAGAAATACACATAAAGATAAAGTTCCAAAAGAATGGATTAGAAAGCAAACTTTGGTAAATGCTGAAAGATATATTACCGAAGAACTAAAAGAATATGAAACCAAGATTCTTGGTGCCGAAGAAAAAATTCATCTCATAGAAGGACAATTATTTGAACAACTAGTTAGTTGGATTGCTACTTACATTAAGCCAGTTCAACTTAATGCAAATTTAATAGCACAATTAGATTGTTTAACATCATTTACTCAATTGGCAATAGAAAACAATTATGTTTGTCCAATACTTGATGATTCATTCGAACTTGAAATTACTAATGGTCGTCATCCTGTTATTGAAAAGCAATTGCCAGTTGGCGTTCCATATATTGCAAATGATGTTTTTTTAGACAGAGAAACCCAACAATTAATAATGATAACTGGACCAAACATGTCGGGTAAATCTGCAATTTTAAGACAAACCGCATTAATAGTTTTACTGGCACAAATGGGAAGTTTTGTTCCTGCAGATGCTGTGAGAATGGGAGTAATTGATAAAATTTTTACTCGAGTAGGAGCAAGCGATAACATTTCAATGGGTGAATCTACTTTTATGGTTGAAATGAATGAAACAGCTTCAATTTTAAATAATATTTCCGATAGAAGTTTAGTTTTACTAGACGAAATTGGTCGCGGCACAAGTACTTATGACGGTATTTCAATTGCATGGGCAATAGCCGAATTTTTACATGAAAATCCTGCTAAACCTAAAACTTTATTTGCAACACATTATCACGAATTAAATGAAATGACTGAAATGTTACCTAGAATACAAAATTATAATGTTTCTGTAAAAGAATTAAAAGACACAGTTTTATTTATTAGAAAATTAGTAAAAGGAGGAAGCGCCCATAGTTTTGGAATTCATGTTGCAAAAATGGCTGGAATGCCACAAATTGTAATACAAAAAGCCCAAAAATTATTAAAAAAATTAGAAAAAGATCATTCGAGTGAAACTTTACATGGAATAAAATCAAATAAAGGCGAATTGCAATTGAGTATTTTTAATCTAGACGATCCATTATTAGAAGAAATTAAAAATGAAATTCTAGGTTTAGACATCAATACTTTAACACCTGTCGAAGCATTAATGAAGCTAAATGAAATAAAAAGAATGTTACAAAAAAAGTAATGTTTAGGTTATCAATAGGTTATGTTTAAGGAAGGATTTTTTTATAAAAAACGTTTGTATTATTCAATTTAAGTCTTACATTTGCATCCGCAATACAGAACAAGTATTGAAGTTCTTATAAAAATTGATAATGCGAAAATAGCTCAGTTGGTAGAGCGCGACCTTGCCAAGGTCGAGGTCGCGGGTTCGAATCCCGTTTTTCGCTCAACTACTAAAATAATACTATAGTTTTGATTATAATTAATTTTTTATAAAAATTAGTTGTATCATTACAAAGTAAAAATAGCTTGAGTGGTGATATATTTAATTTATTTTTCTAAAAATTAGTTGTATCATTACAAAGTAAAAATAGCATGAGTGGTGATATATTTAATAAATTTTTTCTAAAAATTAGTTGTATCATTTCAAAAGTAAATGCTCGAGTGGTGGAATTGGTAGACACGCTGGACTTAAAATCCAGTGAACATTAGTTCGTGCGGGTTCAAGTCCCGCCTTGAGTACAAAAGATCCGTAATTACTTAATTTATTAAGTTTTACGGATTTTTTATTTTTTTTAAATTTTATCTAACATTCAATGGGAACTTTTGTAATTACAAAAAGACAAAACGGATATTACAAATATGAATTTACTTCTAGAAAAGGGAAGACTATTTTTATTAGTAATGATTTTGAATTGCGTTTTGAGTGTGAAGATGATTTGGAAAATTTTAAAAATAATATTAAAGAAGTATTTTTCATGAAATTTAAGTCAGGAAATGGTAAATTATTTTTTAAAATTATTCTTGATGATAAAGAAATTGCTGTAAGTAGAAAATATTCAACACAGTTTCTATTACAAAAAGGAATTGATGAAATAATAAGATCGTCATCTAAATCTGAAATTCTTGATTTTACCAATCAAGAATTTGTTTTTCCTGTTGCAGAAGATATTTTTGATAATGGTTAAATTATTTCCAAAAAAAAAGCTCCGCATTTGCAGAGCTTTAAATTAAAACTATGTTTTAATTATTTTTTTACTTCTTCTTTAACAGCTTCAACTGCACCTTCGATTTTCTCAGTTGCAACAGCAGCAGCAGAATCAACTACAGCAGTAGCAGAATCAGCAACTTCTTCAACAGCAGCAGCAGCAGAATCAACAGCTACAGCAGCAGAATCTGCGTTAGCTTCAGCGTTTTCTGATGCATTTTTACAAGATACTACAGTTAATGCAGCAACGATAGCTAAACTTAAAAATACTTTTTTCATCTTAATTTAATATAAAAGGTTAATTATTAATTCGGAGCAAAGATATAAATTTTTTTAATTGGAAAAACTTTTATTTAACTTTTTTTAAAATCCTTCTCTTTGTATTCCGAATATTTACTTTACAAATTTCATGCCAAAAAATAAATTTTTATAAATTTTATTTTTTCTTAGCTGATTGTATGATTTTCAACTCGTTAATGATGTTTTTCGCTCCTGCAAACTTATCAATAATAAATAAAACATAACGAGCATCAACCATAATGTTCCTGCAAATGTCTGGTGAATAATAAATATCACTCATTGTGCCTTCCCAAACTCTATCAAAATTTAAGCCAATTAAGTTTCCGTTTGCATCAAGTGCTGGACTTCCTGAGTTTCCTCCAGTTGTATGATTTGTAGCAATAAAGCAAACAGGCATTTTACCTTTTACGGCATATTTTCCATAATCTTTAGTGTTGTATAAATCTATTAATTTTTGAGGAACATCAAATTCATAATCGCCTGGAATATATTTTTCTATAATTCCGTCTAAATAGGTAAATGGCTCATAGATAACTGCATCGTTTGGCTTGTAACCTTTTATTTTACCATAAGTTACTCGTAAAGTGCTGTTGGCATCTGGAAAAATCCTTGCCGATTTTGGACTTAATTCTAAGATTGCTTTCATGTAAGTTCTCTGCAATCCAATATTTTTTAGGTTTAGCTCATCATATTTTGGCGCAACATTTTTAGAATAAGCATCAGCCATTGATTTGATTATTTGATATCCTTTGTCTTTATTGATGTTTTCTATAACAGTTTTAGAATCTCCAATTAATAATTCTTTAAATCCATTTAATGTGGTTAATTTTGAGGTTTCAAAAACTTCTTTGGTTACTAATTTAGCATCAATTGAGTTTAAGTTTGATGGTAAAAATTGTTTTGGAGATTTTGTTGCATATAAATTTATCAATTGTTCAAATACATTTCGGTCTACATCTGCATTATAATTTTTATAAAAATCTTCAATTCCGTTTGTCAAATTGTTTTTTCTATCGGTAAATGCTTGTTCGCCTTTGGATGTTAAAATTTGTTCTAGTTGATATAATCTATAACCATTAGATAAAATTTCTGTATTTCTCAAAGCTACTTCTGTAAAATAATCTCTTGCTAATGCATATTCTTTTATGTCAGAATAATTTTTTTCAAAATCTGAAATTAAGTTGCCATATTCTGCTTGTTTTCCAGCTTTTATTACTTTCTCTTGAAAGTTTTTTTCAAATTTTTGTTTAACTGAAATTGCATTCGATTTTTTTAAACCTTTAGTTTCTCCAATCCATTTTTTCCAATAATTGGCAACACCAGCATATTTTGAAGCATATTGAATTTTTATTGTTGGATCTTTTCGCATAAAACCATCTTGCACTTTTAAGGCAGCATCTCGAATTTCAATTTTTGCTGGATTTAAATTATTTACAATTTGATCAACGGCAAAAGATGGCAAATATTCTTGAGTTCTTCCTGGATAACCCATAACCATTGTAAAATCGTTTTCTTTTAATCCGGCAATAGAAATTGGAAAAAAATGTTTTGGTTTATAAGGAATGTTTTCAATTGAATAAGCTGCAGGACGATTGTTTTTATCGGCATAAATTCTAAACAACGAAAAATCGCCTGTGTGTCTTGGCCAAACCCAATTATCGGTGTCAGAACCAAATTTTCCTATAGAACTTGGCGGTGCACCAACAAAACGAATGTCTTTGAAGGTTTCAGTTACAAATAAAAGATATTGATTTCCATCATAAAATGTTCTAATTTTATTTTCTTGCCAAGATTCTTTGGGTGATGAATTGCTTAATGAAGAAATGTTTTCCTGAATTTTTTTCTGTTTTTCGGCTTCGGTCAAAAGTGATGAAACACCTTCTAAGATTTTTGTAGTTACATCTTCAATTTTTACAACAAACATTACATCCATGTCTTTGTTTGGCAATTCATCTTCCATCTTATATGCCCAAAAACCATCTTTTAAGTAATCATGATCAAGTGTTGAGTGAGTTTGAATTGCATCAAAACCACAATGATGATTGGTAAGAATTAATCCTTTATCTGAAATTACTTCTGCAGTGCAACCGCCATCAAATTGAGGAACAGCATCTTTCATGCTAGATTTATTTACTGAATAAATTTCTTCGGCTGAAATTTTCATACCAAGGTTTTTCATTTCAGTTTCATTAATTCCTTTTAATAAGGATGGAATCCACATTCCGCCTTGTTGGGCTTGGGTTTGAATAATAAATAGTAATAGTAATAGCTTGATATATTTCATTTTTTATAAATTAGGGTTTGTATTTTAGTAATTTTCGATTATGCATTTCAAATTCGTTGGCAAGATACAATTTTTGTGCTTTTACATTATGATTTTCAACTTCAAGATAAATCAATTTAACATTTAATTGGATTGCTTGTTGTTTTATAAAATCGATTGTTAGTTTTCCAATTCCTTTGCCACGAAAGTTTTCTTTAATATATAATTCGTCTAGGAATGCAATTTTACCTTTATATTCAAAACTAAAACTAAAAGTTAAAATTACATAACCTACAATTTCATTTTCTGAAAAAATTAACCATGATTTTCCAAGATTTTCATTGGATATAAATTCTTTAAATAATTTTGCTGAAATTTCAATGTCAATTGGATAATTATCAATGGTATAAAAATCTTGCATCATTTGGGTGATGATTTTAATATCTTGATTTTTTAGTTGTTGAAAAGTTGACAATTGATTGTTGATTGAAGATTTATGATTTTAGAATTCAGATTTTTCAAGATATGAAACAATAACTTCAGTTGCACCTTTATTCATTTGTACAAAAGTGGCACAAATATGTCCTTTTTCGTGACGAATGTCTTCGTTTGAAATTAAATTATCAAATGCATCGTTTAGCTCTTTTTGATTAGAAATTGAAACACAACCTTCTTGATGAACTAAAGCTTTAGCTTCTGCAAAATGCGAATAATTTGGACCAATAATAATTGGTACACCAAATGTTGCTGGTTCTAGAATATTATGAACGCCTGGATTTCCAAAACCTCCACCAACGTATGCAATATCTGCATAGGAATAAATTTTGGTTAAGATTCCGATGGTATCTATTATGAAAACGTTGGCATTTGGTAAAATCGTTTCATGCAAAAATTTTACGTCTGAAAAAAGAATTGTGTTTTTTTTGATTGAAGATTGAAGATTCACGATTGTTGATTGCAGAATGTTATGTGGTGCAATTATAAATTTTATGTTTTCTGGCGAATTGTTGATATAATTAATTAAAATTTCTTCGTCTTTTGGCCACGAACTTCCTATAACAATTGTAGTCATTCCGACATTTGAGGAATCTACTTTGAATTGTTCTATAAAATCTAAAGAATTATCTCTTTCTAAAATTGAAACTACACGATCAAAACGAGTGTCGCCAGAAGTTTTTACGTTATTGAAACCAATACTTTCAAGCAATTTTTTAGAATTTTCGTTTTGAACAAAAAAATAATTAAAAGTTTGTAATGCATTTCGATAAAAACCACCATACCATTTAAAGAATGTTTGGTTTTCTCTGAAAATTCCAGAAATTAAATAGGTTTTTGTTCCATTGCTTTTGAATTTCTTTTTTAATTCATTTAAATAATTTGGCCAGTATTCATATTTAATAAAGAAAACCATTTCTGGATTTATAGCTTTTATAAATTTTTTTGCATTAGATTTAGTGTCTAATGGAAGATAAACTGTTGCATCTGCAACTGTATTGTTTTTTCGAACTTCGTAACCTGATGGCGAAAAGAAAGTAACAACTATTTTATGATTTGGATATTGAATTTTTATTTTTTCTATAACTGGTAAACCTTGTTCGTATTCGCCTAATGATGCGGCGTGAAACCAAATTGTTTTATCATTTGGATTGATTTTGCTTTCTATAATTGAGAAAACTTCTTTTCTTCCGTCAACGAAAAGTTTCATTTTGGGACTGAAAAGTGCCAGCAGTTTTACAATTTGCGAAGCTAGGATTATAATTAAATTGTATAGAAAAAGCATTGTTGAAATTTAGTTGTGTAAAATTAAGATTTTTTGGTACAGATTTTACAGATTAAAATGATTTTCATAACTTAATTTTTTCTGAAAATCTGATTTGGTAGAAGACAAGCACTAATTAGCCCTGATTGAAGAGGAAATAGCTTTGCCAAAGTTTTAAACTTTGGCAAAGCTATTGGAACAAAAAGCAGGAAAATGGATTGTAAAAAAGCCCAAGCTATTCGCTTCAAATTAAATTTTTAGAACTAATAATTTGTTGACTTTAAATTGTTATTTTTGCATACAAATTTTTTAGGATGAAAAAATTACAAATGGTTGACTTGAAAGGTCAATATGAAAAAATTAAAGTCGATGTTAATGCGTCTATTCAAGAAGTTTTAGAAACAAACACTTATATAAACGGACCGTTGGTTCATCAATTTCAAAAGAATTTAGAAGATTATCTAGGCGTAAAACACGTTATTCCTTGTGCCAATGGTACTGATGCTTTGCAAATTGCTATGATGGGATTAAATTTAAAACCTGGTGATGAGGTAATTACTGCCGATTTTACATTTGCAGCAACGGTTGAAGTTATTGCTTTGTTACAATTAACTCCTGTTTTAGTTGATGTTGATATGAATAATATGAACATTTCACTAGACGGCATTAGAAAGGCAATTACGCCAAAAACTAAAGCAATTGTTCCAGTACATTTATTTGGAAGAGCAGCAAATATGGATGCAATTATGGAAATTGCAAACGAACATAATTTATTTGTAATAGAAGATAATGCACAAGCAATTGGAGCCGATTATACATCGAAAGATGGTTTTAAAAAGAAAGTTGGAACTATTGGTCATGTTGGTGCTACTTCGTTTTTTCCGTCAAAAAATCTAGGATGTTATGGAGATGGTGGTGCAATTTTTACAAATGATGATGCTTTAGCTCACACTTTGCGAGGTATTGCAAATCACGGTATGTATGAACGATACCATCATGATGTAGTAGGAGTAAATTCTCGTTTGGATAGTATTCAAGCTGGAGTTTTAAATGTAAAATTGCCATTATTAGACACTTATAATAATGCACGTCAAAATGCTGCTCGAAAATATTCGGTTGCATTAAATGTTAATACTAACCTTGTAGCTCCAATGATTTGTGAAAGTTGCTACTGTCATGTATTTCATCAATATGTAATTAGAATTTTGAATGGTAAACGCGAGGGATTGTTGGCTCATTTACAAAGTAAAGAAATTCCTTGTGCCATTTATTATCCAATTCCGTTGCACAGCCAAAAAGCGTATGCTGATGCTAGATATAAAGAAGAAGATTTTCCAGTTACAAATCAATTATGCAAAGAGGTAATTGCGTTGCCAATGCATACAGAATTAGATGATGAACAAATTAAATTTATTACAGATTCGGTTTTAGAATATTTATCGTAGAAACGTTTAAATGCAACGTTTGTTTAATTCGAAACATTTTTAAATAGTGAGATGTTGCATTGCGGCGTTTATAAATAAAAAATAATATAAATGAAAATAATAGTTACAGGAGGTTTAGGGTTTATAGGTTCGCATACGGTTGTAGAATTACAGAATGAAGGTTTTGAAGTTATTGCTGTTGACAATTTATCCAATTCATCAGAAAATGTTTTAGATGGAATAGAACGAATTTCTGGTAAGAAACCCATTTTTGAAAAGATGGATTTGCGTGACAAAGCTTCGGTTCAAGATTTATTTAAAAAGCATAATGATATTAATGGTGTAATTCATTTTGCAGCCAGTAAAGCAGTTGGAGAAAGTGTCGAGAATCCTCTATTGTATTACGAAAACAATATAAATGCTTTGGTTTATGTACTGCAAGAATTAAAAGAATTGCCTAACGCTAATTTTATTTTTAGTTCTTCTTGTACTGTCTATGGTCAGGCCGAAATCATGCCTATTACAGAAGATGCATCTGTTCAACCAGCAGCTTCACCATATGGGAACACAAAGCAAATAGGTGAAGAAATAATTTCAGATGTTGCTAAAGTTACCAATATAAATTCAATATTATTACGTTATTTTAATCCAATTGGTTCACATCCAAGTGCCGAAATTGGCGAATTACCACTTGGTGTTCCTCAAAATTTAGTTCCATTTATAACTCAAACGGCTATTGGAATGAGAGAAAAACTATCGGTTTATGGTGACGATTATCCAACTTCTGATGGTACAGCTGTTCGTGATTATATTCATGTTGTTGATTTAGCTAAAGCTCATGTTGTTGCATTAAAACGATTGTTGAACAAACAAAATCTTAATAAAGTAGAAACATTCAATCTTGGCACAGGAACAGGAAGTTCTGTTCTAGAAGTTATAAATGCATTCGAGAAAGTATCTGGACAAAAATTGAATTACCAAATTGTTGGAAGACGCGAGGGCGATATAACTTCTGCTTATGCAAATACAGATAAAGCAAATACAGTTTTGGGATGGAAAGCTCAATCAACATTAGAAGATAGTTTGTCAAGCGCATGGAAATGGGAGCAGAAAATTAGAAAATAATTTTCAGTATACATAAATCAGTGTTCAGTTAACATTTTCAAATGACTAAAAAAACCGATTTTAAATTACTTTTTTCATTAATAATTGTTGCAGTTGTTTGGGGTACAACCTATTTAGGAATTAGAGTTGCAGTAGAAACCATTCCGCCTTGGTTTGTTACATCTATTCGACAAGGAATTGCAGCACTTATTATTTTACCAATATTACTTTTCAGAAAAGAATTAGCATGGATTGGGTGGAAAAATTTTAAACTGCAATTTATTCCTGCCATATTGATGATTGTAATTGCAAACGGATTTACAACCATTGCCGAACAATCTTTGCCAAGCGGATTGACATCAATACTGAGTGCTTTATCACCAGTTGTGGTTTTTGTTGGCAGTATATTATTTGGTTTACAAAAAATTAATTTCAAAGGTGTTTTAGGAGTTTTACTTGGATTTTTTGGAGTGGCTTTTATTTTTAAAGACGGCTTAAGTGATATTTTAGATTCAAATTACAAAACAGGAATTTTATTTTTAAGTATTGCTATTTTAAGTTGGTCTGCAGGAACAGTTTACTCTAAAATGAACATTCATAAATCCAATAACATTGCTTTGAATTTGTTTTACCAATTTACAATTGCGTCAATAATTCAATTTATTTTAGCGTTTATTTTTTCTTCAAACATTGATATATATTCTTGGAGTTCTAGAAGTATTTTGGCAACTTTATATTTAGCAGTTTTCGGATCAGTTTTAGCATTTTTTTGTTATCATTATGCTTTAAAAAGAGTAACGGCAATACAAGTTTCGGTTTTAAATTATGTAAATACTATAATAGCAGTTTTCTTGGGTTGGTTGCTTTTAGATGAAGTAATAAAATTCGACTTTATTATTGCTACACTATTAATTATTGCTGGAGTATTTATAATTAATTATAAAAAGAAATAAAAAATCCTCACACATAAACATCATGCAAGGATTTATAAGTTTATTTTTTAGTTGCTTCTTTTACTTTTTTAGCACTTTCTTCAATTTTTTCTGCTCCTTTTGCAATAATAATTTTTGCTTTTTCTTTCACTTTTGACGAATCAATTGCTTTTTTTGCTTTCACTTTTGCCGAGTCTAAAGCTTGTTTTACATCAGCACCAACTGCTTTAGATGCTTCTTTTACTTTGTCTTTAGTTTCTTCTTTACAAGAAATTAGTAGTATTGCTAATGCAAATAATGTAATTACTTTTTTCATAATTTTCAAATTTTATTATAAATCTAAGATACAAATTATATATTATAAAAGGGTTACTTTATTTTTAATAAAAGATTTGGGTCTGGACAATTTAGAGAATAAAATGCTTGATCTTTTTTACTGCAAACGCCAGGATAATCGCCAGTTTTATTTTGAATATTAAAAATTATTTGAAAATGTAAATGCGGAGCATAATCGCCATTAACTGAAGATGAACCTAAAGTAGCAATTGTTTCGCCTTTTTTTACGATAGCTCCAATTGTTTTATTGATTATACTGTCTAAACTTAGATGACCATACAAAGTATAAAACTTTTGGTTGTTTATTAAATGTTCTAAAATAATTGTTGGTCCAAAATCGCCAAGAGCTGAATTGTTTTGAAAACTATGAATTTTTCCGTCTAAAGCGGCTAATACTTTGGTTCCTGCTTTGACCCACAAATCCAAACCAATGTGAATGTTTCTTTCTTCGGATTTATTATCGTAAAAAATTGTACTTCTTTTGTATAAATTTCGAATTTCAAAATAACCACCAAAAGCAACTTTTGCATTGTTTTTAGATAAATGATTTTCAATATAATATTCAAATGAAGCTGCATTAGTAATGTTTACTTTTGCTAATTTGGTATTGGTTACTGATAAATCTAAAGCTACATAATCAGCATAATCAATACTTGAATCAAGAACTTTTATATCTTGAATACTTTTTAACACTTCAATTAACATGGTGTTTTTTTTAGAATCAAATATAAAATAATCCTCATAAAAACAACTTTTTTATGAGGATGTAATTTTGTTACTTTTTTTATTAATTAATTAAGGTAATTTTTTTAGTTCCAAATTCATTATCTGTTGATATTTTAATTAAATAATTACCTTTCTCTAGATGAGATAAATCAATATCAATCTCATTAGAAATTGTATGAAGATAGGTTTTAACAAAAGCAATTCTGCCTAATAAATCAATTATAGTTATTGTATATTTTGAATTGATTTGTTCAGGTAATGCAATAGTGATTTTTCCGTTTGACGGATTTGGACTCACAACAACATTTAAACTATCTAAATTCGTTTCATTAATACCTAAAGTTACTGAATTATCCCATTTGAAAATTCCATCTCCTGCTGCATACAAAGGATTATCATTAAAAAACCCACCTGACCAACCTGTATTGCTGTTTAAAAAACGGCAAGCAGCTTTTTGCTTAGCTGCCTCTATTAATGTCCATGTTACACCATTATCATTTGTATAAGAAGATCCTTTGCCAGTTCCACCATTAACTGATGTTGAAACAAATATATTAGTTCCTGGCACTGAACATATTCTACTTTGTTTCCAAAAAGGAATTGTATTTGTAGGTATTTGAGCCCAAGTTGATCCTCCATCTGAAGTTGCAAATAATTTAGTAGCAGAACTGCTTCTAAGATGTGATAAACCATGTAATCCATCATCATTAAAAGCTATTTCGTATACTGTTTCTTGATTAGTACTCATGGTATTTATTGTCCAAGTTGTTCCAAAATCGGTTGATTTATAGATTTGACCAAGATTTGTGCCAAACCAAACAGTATTTCCCACAACTGCATAACCATCAAACCATCCATATTCTCCACCAATTAAAGGTGTTGGAATGTTAGCTTGTGGAGTTCTAGTCCATGTTGTTCCGCCATTGTTAGTTTTATAAATTTCAAAATAGCCATCATTTGAGTCTCCGCCAGCTATACCGTTTAATGCATCTTTAAAATAAACAAAATTAGGAAACGAATTATCATTGAAGATTATTCCAACATTAGATTGCGTCCAAGTAATTCCGCCATCAATAGTATGAAATAAACCACCACCACCAGAGGAATTAAATTTATGCATGGCCACCCATGCTTCAGTTGCGCTTATTGCTGAAATATTTGAAAAAGCTAATGCAGTGTTGGTTCCCATTTGTCCACCTGTCCAAGTTATACCTCCATTTATTGTTCGTGTAAATTCTAAAACAGGATTTGAACCAAATAAACCACCAATTCCATCATAACAAATTGCCCAAACTACATTTTCATTTACGATTGAAAACTCATAGAATCCGAGTGTCTTATTAGTAAATCCAGCATTTTGATTTTGCCATTGTGCTTTTACTGTTTGTAATGAACATAACAATACAGTTAATAGTAATAATTTTTTCATAATATATATATTTAAGTTATATCAACCGAAATTATAAATACAAATAGTTATAATCTAATCATGTAGACAGACACAATTATTTATGGATGGAAATTTATAATCGATGATTAATAATTTATAACTTATAAATTTTATAGTTTATCCATTAAATTAGCTGTTTGTCCTAAATGTTTGTAATCTTTAAAAGAATTACAGACTTTTGTTATATACAGATAAATGAAATTAGGAAATTATAATACAAGTAAACTTCTTGTAGAAAACAGATGGATTTGGCATTTTATTTTTTGGTTGTTATATATAACCTCAAGATTTGTGGTTTATTTTTATACCGTTTTGTATTATAATCATAAATTTTTAGAGTTTATGATATTAATGGAAATTTCATTCGCTGCTTTGGTTTATACTACTTTATGGATTTATAGAAAGTTGTGGACTGATAAAAAAATCGAAATTTATTTCACAATTAGTTTGGCCAGCCCCACGGCGGCGGAGTGTTCGTAATGCGCCTGGGAGCGTTCGAGTTCCGGAGTGTCCGCGGCGATTTGC
>JAYTPS010000426.1:0-4194 GCA_043747155.1 Flavobacterium sp.
GATAATCATTACAATTTCAGAAATCAATTTACATCTATTAAGGATTTCATAAAAATGAGACTAATTTTTTTATATAACGAATTTAATCACCATGATAAAAGTGTATGAAGGATAAATAATATTATTTTTAACTTAACATTACCACAACATTAATAGTTTATAATCATTGTTAATTTTAATTCATTAACTCTTATAATTACTTTGTTTACTGTCTATTTCAATCGATTTCGTAAATTATTATTCTGTATAGTTTTTATATAGTTAAACAAAAAATCAATAACACACATGATGCTTTACATTTGATTCAACATATTAATCAAAAAAATTATGAAAAAAATTACTTTTTTAGCTTTCTTAATGATTTATACATTTGGAACAGCTCAAACCAATCCAATAAATTTTGAAGCCGCTGGAACTGGAGCTTCTTGGACATGGAATACGTTTGAAAATCCTTCAACTCCTTGTCCACCTTTATTGTTTTTAGCCAACCCTAGCGCATCTGGAATAAATACTTCTTCAACTGTTGCAAGTTACACACCTGTTGTTGGAGCACCTTTTTATGCAGGAGCAGAATCTGCACATGGATCTCCGCTTGGAGCTTTTACATTATCAGCATCAAATAGTACAATTAAGATAATGGTATACAAACCAGTTATTAGTAATGTAGGAATTAAATTTTCCACTGCAAGTGGTGCTTCTACTGGTGAAATAAATGTTGCCAATACATTAATTAATCAATGGGAAGAATTAACTTTTGATTTTTCTGGCAAAATAGGTCAAGCAGAATCAACAGGAATTGATCAAATAATTGTTTTTATTGATTCTCAAACAGGAAGAACTACTAACAATACTTGTTATTTTGACAATATAACTTTTTCAGCACAAATTGCACCACCAACTGGACCAACAGTTGCTGCTCCAACACCAACAAGACCATCTGCAAATGTTATTTCTATGTTTAGTAATCCATATACAAATGTTCCTGTTGATACTTGGCAAACCTCATGGTCAGTTGGGACATTAACTGATTTGCAAATTGCTGGAAATGATACAAAAAAATATGAAGGTTTAAATTTTGTTGGAGTAGAAACTGTTTCAAATCAAATAAATGCTTCAAGTATGTTGTATTTTCATGTAGATGCTTGGACTCCAAACATGACTACATTTAGAGTAAAATTAGTAGATTTTGGTGCTAATGCTGTATTTGGTGGTGGTGATGATGTTGAACATGAACTTTCATTTACACCAACATTAAGTGGTTGGAATACCTATGAAATGGCATTAACCGATTTTACCGGATTAGTTACTAAAGGTCATATTGCACAATTAATTTTCTCTGGAAATCCTGCTGGTTCAAGTACAGTTTATATTGATAATGTATATTTTCACAATGTTCCTTTTGTTGATCCAAACACGCCAATGGCTGCTGCTCCATCACCAACAAGACCTTCGGCTAATGTAATTTCAATGTTTAGTAATGCTTACACCAATGTACCAGTTGATACTTGGAGAACCAGTTGGTCTGATGCTAATTTAACAGATTTGCAAATTGCTGGTAATGACACAAAAAAATATTCTTCTCTTAATTTTGTTGGAGTTGAAACAGTTGCAAATCAAATTAACGCTTCTGGTATGTTGTATTTTCATGTTGATGCTTGGACTCCAAACATGACAACTTTCAGAGTAAAATTAGTAGATTTTGGTGCTAATGGAATTTTTCAAGGTTCTCCAAATGATGATGTTGAACATGAATTATCATTTACTCCAACTTTAAATGGATGGAATAGTTATGATATAGCTTTATCAGACTTTACAGGATTAACTACTAAAGGACATATTGCACAATTAATTTTTTCTGGAAATCCTGCTGGTGCTGGAACTGTATTTATTGATAATGTATATTTTAGTAATATTAATTTAGCTATTGATGGTTTTAGTGTTTCAAATTTTAATTTGTATCCTAATCCTACTAAAAATAATTTGACAATTGAATCGTTAAATGAAATTCAAAATATTTCAGTTTTCAATTTATTGGGGCAAGAGGTTAAAAAATTATCACTAGCTGCGACACAAACTACTTTAGATGTTTCATCTCTAAAGAATGGAGTTTATTTTATAACAATTACATCTAACGGAATTACATCTTCTAAGAAATTTATTAAAGAATAATTACCTACTATTACTTAACCTAAAACACGTTCATTTTGAACGTGTTTTTTTTGTTTCAATTACAAAATATAGTACCTTTAAAAATTAAATACAATATCAATTGTTTAAATATTTATCTTATTTATTGATTCTTAATAGTTTATTTGGACTTTCACAAGATTTACCACCAATTGTGAAATATCCACCAACTGTTTATAGCGCTGGAAATCAAAATTGGATGATTTCTCAAGATAAAAATAGATTCATTTTTTTTGCTAACAATGATGGATTATTAGAATTTAATGGTTCAAACTGGATTTTAAATCCTTCTCCAAACGAAACCATTATTAGATCTGTAAAAGTTATAGATGAAAAGATATATACTGGATGTTACATGGAATTTGGCTTTTGGAGACATCAAAGCAATGGCCAATTAAAGTATAAATCATTAAGTTCATTAATAAAAAGTAAAATTCTTGACGATGAGCAGTTTTGGAATATTATAAATTATGAACATTGGGTGCTATTTCAATCTTTGAGCAGAATTTATATATATGATACAAAGGCAAATACATTTAAAATAATATCTCCTAAAAACAATATTACCAAAGCATTTAGAACCAATAATTCAATTTATTTTCAAGTTATTAACGAAGGTCTTTATGAAATTGAAAACAATAAAAGTAAATTAGTTTCTAATAATGAAATTCTTAAAAAAAGTAAAATTGTAACCGTTTTTAATAAAGATGAAAGTTTGTTTATTCAAACTCAGTCGGATGGTATGTATAAACTTTCAAATTTTAATTTATCTAAAGTTTCTACAGATTTAGACTCTCAAAAGACTCCAGATAATGTTTATAGTAGCCAAATTTTATCTGATGGTAGTTTGGCAATAGGTACAGTTTCTAACGGAATTTACATACTTACCGATTTTGGTAAAATTAAATATCATATTGCTCAAAATAAAGGATTGAGTAATAATACTGCTTTGTCTTTATTTGAAGATTTAGACAAAAATTTATGGGTTGGCTTGGATAATGGTATAAACTGTATAAATCTACAATCACCTGTAAAAAGTTTTTCAGATAATACCGGAATTCTTGGAACAGTTTACACTTCAATTTTGCATAATGTCAATTTATATATTGGAACTAATCAAGGATTGTTTTATAAAAAATATTTAAGTGATGATGAATTTAAACTAATTAACGGAACAAAAGGACAAGTTTGGTCATTATTTCAAAATGGAAGCACACTTTTTTGTGGCCACGATTCAGGAACATTTATTATTGAAAATGATGTAGCTAAAAATATTTATTCTAAATCAGGAACATGGAAATTTGCTACAATTACTTCTAATTCAAATATACTACTTCAAGGAAATTATACAGGAATTTCAGTTTTAGAAAAGCAAAATAATCAATGGGTTTTTAGAAATAAAATTGTTGGATTTGATTATTCTTCAAGATATTTTGAAATCAATAAATTAAATGAAATTTATGTCAGCCATGAATACAAAGGAGTTTTTATTATAAAACTAAATTCTAATTTTAATAAAGTATTAAATTTTAAAGCTTTCTCTAATCCTACTAAAGGAAAGAATGCATCTTTAGCCAAGTATAATAATTCAATTTATTATGCTTATAAAGAAGGAATATTCAAACTTAATAATCAAAATAAAATATTTGAAAAAGATAAGTTACTAAGTTCGGTATTTGAAAAAGATGAGTATAAATCTGGAAAAATGATTGTTGATGCTGATAATAAAATATGGTTATTTTCTAAAAACTACATTCATTATTTTTCTCTAAGTAAGTTAAGTACTAAACTTAAAAAAAATTCAATTCCAATTCCAGCTTCATTAACCAATTCTATGTTAGGATTTGAAAATATTACTCAACTAACCAAAAATGTTTATTTAATTGGCACTACTGATGGCTATTATACTATAAACATCAACGACCTAAGTTTTAGAAACTATAGTATTTCTATTTCAAATGTTAGTATTAATAAATTAAATCAGAAAGCCACTAATAATTCAATAGT
>JAYTPS010000427.1:0-11922 GCA_043747155.1 Flavobacterium sp.
TGCAAAGGTGACGGAACAATAAATGTAGAAATGGTTTTTATGGCCGATGTTGAGTTGCTTTGCGAAACCTGTAATGGCAAGCGATTTAAAAAAGAAGTGTTAGAAGTACACTTTGAAGGAAAAAACATCGATGATATTTTAACCATGACTGTCGATGATTCTATTGCATTTTTTAGTGAACACAAGCAAACAAAAATTATTCAAAAACTACAACCATTGAAAGATGTTGGTTTGGGTTACGTTCAACTTGGGCAATCCTCTTCTACTCTTTCTGGTGGCGAAGCACAACGTATAAAACTGGCATCGTTTCTTGTGAAAGGAACAACTAAAGACAAAGCACTTTTTGTATTTGATGAGCCAACAACTGGTTTACATTTTCACGATATTAAAAAATTATTGGCTTCTTTTGATGCACTAATCGATAAAGGTCATTCTATAATTGTGGTAGAACACAACCTCGATTTAATAAAATGTGCCGATTGGATTATAGATTTAGGTCCAGAAGGTGGCGAAAATGGCGGACAATTATTGGCAGTTGGCACACCAGAAGATGTGGCTCAAAATAAAGCTTCGGTTACTGGTAGTTATTTGAAAAATAAATTATAAAAAAAGAGTTCGCATTATATTAATTTGCGAACTCTTTTTTTTATCTTTTCATTGTAAAGTGACCTTTAAATATTTTTCCGTCTTCTCTAGTTACTACAAACCAATAATCTGTTGAAGGTAAAAACTGACCATTATATGTTCCATCCCAACCAGAATCACTTCCTTTAAAACCTGTAATTATTTTTCCGAAACGGTCATAGATTTTTACATTCATATTGGGTTCAAATGAAGAAAATCTAACATTCCATATGTCATTAAATCCGTCACCATTTGGAGTAAAGAATTTAGGATGCATTAATACATATACTTGTTGAAAAACAGTTCCACATTCATTAATATCTCGTATATAAACTGTATAAATTCCGCTTAATAATCCTTCAAAAACTGGACTTGTTTGAAATGTTTCATTATCTAATGAATATTCATAAATTCCTAATCCTTGCACTGAAATTGTAATAACATTTTGATTATCTGTCCAATCATTCACTACAATGTCTGTAATTGTTGCTATGCTTGATTTCACTACATTTATGGTTTCAGTTGTACTACAAGTTACAGTTCCATAATCATAGGTTACTGTTACACTAAAAGTACCAGAGTTTGTAACCAAAATACTTTGGGTAATTTCGCCATTAGACCACAAATAACTATCAAATCCTGGACCTGCATCTAATGTAATTGTTCCTCCATCACAAATATTTCTTTCTTCATCTATATTTAAAACTGGTTTAGTCAATACAACCAAATCAAAATTTATTATAAATGGACAACCTGTAAGTCCTTGCGCTCTGACATAAATTGTTTCTGGACTTGAGATATTAATATAATTTTGAGCAATTGGACTCAAACTATTAAAAGCATCTGTTTCAGAAATATAATAAGTATAAGTGTAAGTATCTGGTGGCAACAAAGCAGCAATTTCTGTAGTCTTATTTCCTAAATTAAACGATACAAAACCATCTGAATCATCATCACATTGAAGAAAATCTGAAATTGATAATCTAGCAACAGGATTTACATTCAATTCTAATTCAGTTGTAGAAAAACAACCATTGGTAGTGGTAGCTTTTACATAAATTGTTTGAGGATTGGACGTGTTTTGAAAACTTGTTGCTGGAGCTATTTGAATATTATTTGTTAAATTTAACATTGATGTGTAATAGGTATAAACCAAAGTTGCATCAACAGAATTAAATTGTGTATTTGCAGATGTTAAATTAAAATTAGCAGTGCCATCAATGTTTGTAGCACAACTTGATAAAGTTCCAGATACCACAACAGGTTTATCATACACATTTAGTGTTAAAGAAGTAACTTGATAACAATTGGCATTATAAACTCTAACATATATTGTTTGAGGATTTGCAATATTGGTATAATTTGCAAAATTTAATATCGAATTCACATTATCGTTAGCATTGGCTTGAGTAAGAAAATAAGCAAATTGTGAATCAGTACCAGCATATAATGTTGTATTAGCTGATGTTAAATCGAATAGTAATGTATCATCAAAATCATCGTCGCAACCATTAATTGTTGCTGTTGCAACGGTTAATTGATCAAAAACTCTTAATGTTAACTCAATTACATCAGAACATGCTCCATTAACTTCAATTTTAACATAAATAACTTGATTGTTTACAGAATTATTAAAATTTGTAATACTCGTTATTGGAATATTAGCAGATAAATCAGCCGTTGATAGATAATAAGTATAAGTTGCGTTATCGATATCTTCTTTAGTAGTTAAGTTAAAATTACCTATTGCTGTTCCAGCGGTACAAATTTTATACTCAGCGTTGTCTAATGTTAAAACGTTATAAACAGTAACTACAAATGGTATTCTCTCAGAAACACATCCATTAATATTAGTCTCTTGATAATAATAAGTATAAACAACTTCTGTACTCGAAGAATTAGTTAAAACTGGAGTTATAAATACTGGTGACGATGATAATAATGTTCCTCCAGTTGGTGCATCATACCAATTTATTGTGGACGTTGGTGATGCAACTGTTGCAAGAGTATTGTAACTTGTTGAACTTCCAGCACACAAAACATGATTAATCTCGGTTAGTGGTGATTGATATACAGCAGGATTTACAGTAAAAGTATAAGAAACTGGCACACAATCAGACAAACCTGTAACGGTAAATGTTGTTGCAACATTAGGAACAGTAAAAGTTACATTTTCACCATAAGGATTTGAAAAAAGAGCTTCAGGTTCCCAATGCCAAGTATTGTCTTCTCCATTAAGTACAGTCATGTTTACTACTTCGTTTTCACAAAAAGTATATGAGGTTGCATTTGTTAATGTTTGAGTATTAATTTTTACTTCTGGTAAGGTTTGAGCCAAAGCAATTTGCAAATCACTTTGTTTTAAGACGTATGCCAATGCAAATCTTTTTGTTTCTCCCGGAGCAATATTACCAAGAAAAAAAGATACTCCAATACCACAATCTGCAACATTTTGACCCGTATAAGTATAATCTGAATTATTTACTTGATTATGAATAACTTCAATTAAATCGGTTGAATTTGGTCTTAACCCGAGATTAATTATAAAAGGTTTTGCTCTACAATCTCTAGTTCCAAGACCTAAATAACAATTTGGATAACTTAATCCTGTTGCAGAAACCAAAGTGTTATTATTAACATTTGGTAATTTATAAACTATTACGTTAGTTGTTGTATAATCATCTGAAAGAGTAACTTCATTATCTGGATCTAACGTTCTTACATAATAAACATTTGACATTGGCACTGCTGTAGTATTTTGCAATTCAACTCTAATTACAAAGTAAACATCATCAATTGGCACAATAGTTTTTTGTTTAACTGACAAACCATTCAATGCTCCTTCCCAAGTTGATACTTTGTTTGTTCCTACTGTTGCAATTGAAATATTTGTGCCTAAAGTTTCATTAATATTTGATGTCCAATTGTGGTGAACTGCTCCATCAAATTGAATAGAAAATCCTTCTTGAGGATCACCTGGATAGAAAAAATCTCCATAATAATTGGGTGAACCAACAGTAAAACCATCTTTATCAGGATCAGCAACAAATCCTAAATTTCTTGCTGAACCAGAAGAACTTACTCTTGGATGGTATAATGCCGGAGCATATCCACTTGTTCCATATGTTCCAAATTCATTTACGCCAACCTCAACGTGGTTACCACTAAAAAATGCCTCATTATTAATAATTTGAGAAAATACCAAGTTTTGAGAAAAAATTAATGCTAGTAAAAAAAGAGCCGTAAAATATTTTACACTTTGCATAATATTAAGTTAAAATTAAATATAAAAGTAATCTATTTGTAATTAAAGTAATACAAAAAAAAATTAATTAATTATAATTTTTTTTGAGATTGTATTTTTATCTGTTTTTAAAACTGCCAAATAAACTCCTTTTGTCAAAGAACTTACATTTACTTGTTCAAGTAAATTTGAATTTTCAAAGCTTTTTTCTAAGACTGTTTTTCCTTGAATATCTATTATTGTAAAGTTGTATGAAGAATCAATTAATACTCCTTTATTTATTGTTAAGCTGTCTTTTGCAGGATTTGGAAAAAAAGAAACTTGAAAATCTGAATTAAAATTTTCTGTTCCTAATGTTGTAGTGCTTGCAACTGCAAAATGCATTGTTGCACCAATTGTAGCTTTAGCAACATTGTAGTTGTAAACCGGATCCATATTTACTAATAAATCAGTAGCAGTATGCTTGTGAGTAGTTTCGTTTTTTTCGAAAAAACCAGTAATTATTTCATTATTGCTTTGAAAAGAAATATAATCTGAAGCGTAAGCATAAGATAAAAAAGAATTTAAAGGAGAATACAATCCAACACAAGTCATTAATTGATTAGTAAAAGTATTTGATGCCGCGTTATTAGTTGTTGGTGCAGTTGTATCTCTTTCGCAAGTAATTGTATTATTAACCAATCCTGAAACACCACCAACTTCATCAAGATTAAAAACCAAACGAATATCCATTTTTGGAGTTGTCGAATTTACTATTGCCGAAACATAATTTTGACTTCCTTTTAATCCGTCTTCTTCTCCACTAAAATTAATGAATTTAATTGAATATTCTGTAGGAATATTTTGGAGTAATCTTGCTGTTTCTAATATTGAAACTAAGCCACTTCCATTATCATTTGTTCCTGTTCCTGTAATTGAATCGTAATGACCACATACTATTAAAAATGTATTTGGATAAACGGTTCCAACTTTAGTAACCACTAAATTTTTACAAACCGCAGGCGAACCTGAATAGGTATATGAATACTCTTGTAACTGACTAGCTGTATATCCGTAACTTGTGTATTTAGCTTTTAACCAATTTAATGAATTTTGTAACGCTGTTGTTCCTCTTCGCTTTACACCAAGTGCTTCATATTCGGTTAAATACGTAGTGACATTAGATTGTGAACATTGATTTACAACTGCCGCATAAGCTGGAATATAGGTTTGAGAATAAAATGAATTAAAATTTAATAATACAATTATTATAATAATTAGGTTTTTTTTAGAATTGTTCATAATGTTTTTGGGTTACAATTTGAATAGAGAACAAAAATATAAAAAAAAAGTATAGTATAATAATAAACGTTTAAACATTATTGATTGAAAATAGAATAATTAATAATCAGTATTTCAATAAGTTAAAAATCATTAACAAATTATTGACAATTTATTTAATTTACTTGGCATGCCTATTGAATTATCAAAAACATCAGAAAGATTTTTCTGAACGAAGAAGCTGAAAATCGACAGAGTAAGCAAACCTTAAATACGAATGATTATGAAAAAAATTACCCTTTTAGTAGCTTGCATTTTACTGTTAGGAAGTGTAGCGAAAGCATCAGAAGTATTGACAATTACTGATGAAAGAACAACAACAAGATTTAGCTTAGATGAGCCAATCGCGTTTAAAGAAAGAGGAATTGAATTTTTTGTTTTTGCAGATGGTGAATTTGATTTTAATACAAGACCAAATGACTCACAAGGAGATTATTTCTTTAAAAGTGCAGGAAAAAGAGGTTCAGATTCTAGGAGAAATAATAGACCAACAAATTTTGGTACTTTAATAGAGCATGATAGCTTTGGTAGAGTTCGCAGAGTTGGAAACACTTTTATCAACTATGATAATAATGATAGAGTAAACAGAATTGGAACTGTTTACATGAGATACAACAGATTTGCCTTAAGCCAAATTGGTGGATTGCAAATTATTTATAACCGAAGAGGTGATATTATTGACATGTTTGGTAGTGTAAAAGGAAGAAGAAACTATGGTTTTACTCAAAACTATTATGGCAACAACCACGATTATGAATGTGATGACAACTACATCAATAGTAATTCTCAAAATAATAACAATGATTATTACTACTACAAAGCTGATGGAACTAAAGCTAAAATAGAAGACGATAAAAAAGAAGAAAACAAAAAAGAAAACAAATAGAGATTGATTGGTTAGGTTTTTTTTTTAAATTCTGCAGATTCTGGGAAGATGATGCAGGATTTTTCTATTTAATGAAATAAAATCGTTTTAAAATTGAATTTACAACTTGATTAAACTCTAATGAAATTTTAAATTTGTAATTAATGAAAATATAAAATGCACTTATTAATATTGATTTAAGCAAAATATTTAAAATTGGATAAAAAGTAAAATCCCAATAATAAAATAGTGCAAATGAAATTATTAATATTGAAAATGAGTAAACTGTTTTTATAGTAAAAGGATATAATTTCATTTTTAAAACTACAAAAAGCAACTTAGCAATACTGTATAATGTTATTGAAATTAAAGTTGCAATTGCAGCACCATTTATTCCATAATCTGGAATTAAAATCATGTTTAAAGTTATTGCTAAAAAAGCTAATAGTAATCCTAAAAAAAGTACTGCTTTGTAATATTTAGAATTAAAAATAATTGCATTATTGTTTCCTAGTATTAAGTCAAAATATTTAGAAATTCCAATGGTAAAAACCACAAAAATACCGCCACTATAACTCTTTGGCAAAAGCAAATACAATTCTTTAATATTTACAAGAATACCTACTAAAACTAAGCCGCCAACTATTTGTAAAGTGATTGATGTTTTTTTATACAGTTCATTCAACTCATTATGTTTTCCATCGGTCATTAACTTTGCAGTTATTGGATAGGTTATTTGGTGCATTGCTCTGCTTGGTACCGATATTACAGTTGCAATAAATATAGCCACTGAATAATAAGCTATATTATCAATTAATTTATATTGGTTTAGCATTGTTTTATCAATATCTAAAAGCATATTTGCAATGCTACCTGAGAGGATAATAAATAACGAATAAGTAAAAATTGCTTTACTATTATGAGGCATTTTAAAATTAAAAGTTATTCTTCGAACCTTCATTGCATAAATGAACATAATTATCATTGAAAGTAAATAAGAAAACATTAAAGTATTGATAAAATCTCTTGGCGTAATCCAATTAAAATATACAGCAAATAGAAAAATTGAAACAAAAATTCTAAGTAAAATTTCTTTTATAAAACTTCCTAAAACTGATTGAAAATGAACTTTTACCCAAGCATAAAATATTTCAAAATAAGCCATGCAAAGTCCAATAACAGGAATTTGCCAAACAAAATTATAAACAATTGGGTTTTTTATTGATAAAAAATTTGCAATAGTTGGGTAAAAAAATGAACCCAATAATACTAGAGGAATTATTATTAAAAGAGGTAAAACTAATACAAATGTTAAAAAAGAACTTTTTTCTTGATCTGTTTTATAGTGTGTAAAAAATTTTATTAATGTATTATGAACTCCAAATGCCAATAACGGAAAAACTATATTGGCAGACGATAAAATATAACCTGTTAAACCATAAAATTTAGAACCCAAAAAATGTGGATACATAAAAAGAGTGTTTGCAGCACCTATGGCAAATCCAATATAAGTAATTACTGTATTCTTGATGGATTGGTTAATTACAATTCCCATTTTAAGTTAAAGATTTTACTATTTTTGATAATTGTTCTGTCAAATTTTTTCTAGAATACTGTTGTAAATTTACTGGATGAACCTTTAAATTTTGTTCTAAATATAAGTTGTAATGTGATGTGATTAATTGTTTTAAAGCAACTTTTTCATGATATTCAAAGAAAACTCCGGTATTTGTTGATTTAATAATTTCTTTAAAATCAGAATCTTTTGGTCCAATAGCAATTATTGGCCTTTGTGAAACCATATATTCAAATAATTTTCCTGGAATAATACTTTTAGTATCTACAGAGTCAATTTCAATTAGCAATAAAACCTGCGATATTTTTTGATGAATAATTGCTTCGTTATGAGAAATGTACCCTAAGTTTTTTAGGTAATTATCTAAATTATAAACAGACATTGTATTGAGAATCTCTTTACTTACAGCGCCAATTAATTTAATTTCTAGATTATTAGCAAAACTTGGTATTTCTGAAATTAACTCTGAAAGGGATTGCCAAAGAATTTTTGGATTTCTTTCAGACAAAAAAGAACCAATATGAGCCAAACTAAATTTAGAATCTAAAACTTGTTTTTCAGTAATATCTGATGATGTTTCATTATCATAACCATTTGTTATTACTTCAATTGGTTTTGATGTTAATGCTTCAAACTCTGTTTTGGTAGTTTTGCTTGTTACAATTATTGTGTCGGCAGTATTTAGAACTTTACTTTCTAATTCTTTATGGATTTTTTTAGCATATGAAGATAACTTTAATTCTTTGTGATAACCAATTGTTGTCCAAGGATCACGAAAATCGGCTATCCATTTTATATTTAATTGTTTCTTCAGTTTTAATCCAATTAAGTGCAAACTGTGTGGCGGACCAGAAGTTACGATTGTATCAATTTGATTATTTTCAATATATTTTTTTAAGTATTTTACCGATGGTTTTATCCAAAGAAAACGTGCATCTGGTATAAAAACATTTCCTCTTATCCAAAGCAATATTTGATCTAAAATTGCTTGTTTCTTCTTTACAGGAATAATTCCAGAACTAATTTTTTTAGTTTTATTTTTAGAAAAAAAACCTGCCAACTGATAAGGTTCAATAATTTTATTTTTTAGAATAATTAAATTCTTTAAAACTTCACTTTGCAATTCAGTATCAATAATTGGGTAGGTTGGATTTTCAGGAATATAAACAATTGGTTCAATGTTAAAACTGGGCAAATATTTTACAAACTTTAACCATCGCTGCACTCCTGGACCACCAGCTGGAGGCCAATAATAAGTAATGATTAAAAGTTTTTTTTGCTCTGTTTTCAAATTTATGAATTAGATTTTTTTTGCAATTTTTAAAAGATAGGAAGTTTCAATAATAGCCATCAATTTTTCAAATCGTTGTTGAGGCGACATTTTTCTAATCTCTTCAAAATACCTTGATTCAATTATAGATGGATGAGCATTATTTAATGTAGTTGTCTTCATTTTCATCAAAAATAATAAGTCAAATTTACAAAATTAACGTTGACTATTTCAACACCTTTTCTCTTCTAAAATAAATTCCTCCTATAAAAATTAAAAACATAAAAATTGTACTTATCAATGCAATTGTGCTTCCAGTTTTTACAACTTGTGGCTCGAACTTGAATTCAATTTTATGATTTCCTGCTGGAATTTGCATTGCTCGCAAAGCATAATCTGCTCTTATGTAATTAGATGATTTTTCGTCAATATACACATTCCAACCGTCTTTATAATACATTTCAGAAAAAACTGCTATTCCTTCATTTTTATTATTAGAAGTATAAATTAAATTATTTGGCTTGTAACTTGTTAATTTTATAGTTGCTGCTGAATCTTTTTGGAAAGTTTTAGAATTTCCTTTAAACCTAAGTATTGTAGTGAACTCATGAGTAGTAAAAGCAACATTTTTAGAATCAAATTTATTTAAAGCTTTCATTTCATCATCGGCTGAATTAACTAGTATTAAATCTTTTACAAACCAAGCATTTCCATTGGCTTCAGGATTTGGCAACGCAAAAGTTTCGCCTTTATCATTAGTTTGAATTAAATATTTTATATTTAACATATTCATAACTTCAATATTGTTTTTGGCAATTTGATAATCAAAAAGTTCTTGCATACGCTTTGGTTTTGCCGCATGATAACCTCCAATTGATTTATGAAAATAAGATGCTCTCGAACTAGATAAATTCCCTTCAACTTCTAAAACCCTAAAAATACTTTTGTCATCAAGAATTTTTAAATCGGTTGGAGTTGCTACAAAAGGTACATCAACTTCTCTTGCACTTACAAAATCTTCTTTACCAACATAATTTTTATCCACAAAAAATAAATCAAAAACCATTATCAAACCCACTAAAACAACAGTAGTTGTTTGAGATAATTTATTTTTTGTAAATAGCCATAAAAACAAAAAGGCAAGTGCAATAACAAATCCAGACCTCAACAAATCTGCCGAATATAAACTTTGTCTATCGGCTTTTAAAGCGTCTATAAATCCAATTCCGAATGCTTTATCTTGACCTTGACTAAACATTTGCAATAATTGTTTATCCATGTTACCAACAAAGTCGAAAGAACCTTTTATTAAAAACAAACAAATTAACAATGCAAATACTGTTGCAGTTGCTTTCCATAAACTTGACCATTGCTTTTCTTTATTGGTAGTAAAAAAAGAATGAAATCCCATAATTGCAATTACAGGAATACACAATTCTAATATAACTTGAATTGAAGAAACTGCTCTAAATTTATCATAAACTGGAATATAATTTATAAAAAAATCGGTAACCAACGAAAGATTTTTTCCCCAAGACAAAATTAAAGTCAGCAGTGCTGCAGCTAGAAAAACATATTTAATTTTGCGTTTATCATGATACATACCAAGAACAAAAAGAAAGAAAACAATTGCGCCAATATAAGCTGGCGCAGCAACGCTTGGTTGTTTTCCCCAATAGGTCATTCCATAACTATCTGTAAATTGTCTAGCTTCTTCTGGCGTTGCACCATAACCAATCATAAAATTATAAACGCTTGAATCGTTGCTTAATTTTTCAATACTTCCGCCACCAAACAGTCTTGGAGCAATTAAATTAAAACTTTCAGCAATTCCATAACTATATTGTGTAATATATTCTTTACTTAACGCAGAGTTTTCGAATTTGGCTTTACCGGTTTCATCTATTTTTAAATCACTTTTGCTTCTTGTGCTAAAATCGGCATATTCTTTAGTTGCTAATAAATTAGTTGCATTTACACCCATTGCCAAAATTAAAGCAACAGCAAAGGAAATTCCAACATACATTAACGGTTTAAAATCTTTATTTTTAATATATTTATACGAAAAATATCCTCCAAGAAGTAGCAATAACATCAAAAGATAATAAGTCATTTGAAAGTGATTGGCATTAATTTCTAAGGCAACTGCTAGCATTGTTAAAAACCCTCCAACAATATAACGCTTTTTAAAAACCAATAAAACGCCAGCAATAACCATTGGCATGTAGGCAATTGCATGAGCTTTAGCATTATGACCAACACCAAGAATTATTATTAAATAAGTAGAAAGTCCAAACGCTAATGCTCCAAAAAATGCTTTAAGCGGATCTATTTTTAAAACTAGTAAAAGTATATAAAATCCAAAAAAATATAAAAATAAATAATCTGAAGGTCGAGGTAAAAACCTTAAAGTATCATCTAAATCTCCAATATAATCATGCGGATATTTGGCACCCAATTGATAAGTTGGCATTCCTCCAAAAGCTGAATTTGTCCAGTAAGGTTCACTATTTTCAGTTGCTCTAAAGTCATTTTGCTCTTTAGCCATTCCGGTATATTGAACAATATCCGATTGGTATATTTTTTTTCCTTGAAGTACAGGATAAAAGTAAAGTAACGAAATAACAATAAAACCTATAATTGCTAATAAATGTGGATATAACTTTGAAAGTTGCTTCATACAATGCTTTTAATTATTTTAAACTTTATCAATATTAAACTTAATCAATTTCTTCATAATCAACATATTCGCCAACTTTTTTTGTTTCGCGAGGTTTAACTGTTTTAGAATTTACTGTGGTGTGATTAGTGTTTTGATGATGGCTTTGTTGCTGATTATTAATTTGTTTCTCAAAATGTTCATGAGCTTTAGTAACCATTTTTTTTGCTAAAACTGGTAAAAACAATCTAGCCAAAAACTTAAAAATATAGTAAAAAGCAAATATACCTAATATTACTTTTAAAAAACCATATGGCGAAGCTTGTTGCATAACTTAAAATTTTGTCAAAAATACTAAATTAAC
>JAYTPS010000428.1:0-3904 GCA_043747155.1 Flavobacterium sp.
GCTATTCAGAATTTCGTTCAAAAAGGAGCAGAAGGTGAAACTTCCTATTGGCAAACCAAAGGAAAAATAACTTTTGGAATTGTAAATTATACCGAAGAACAAAATCCAGTTTTTAAGGAATTATTTATCAATCAGTATAAAGAAATTGTACCTATATATAATAAAATGAATGTGACTGAGGATGAAAAAGACACTAATTTATTTATAAAAACATTGATTAGACAAGAACAAGATTATAGAAATTTATTGACTCAGGAACAATTAAAATTCTACTTAAAACAGTTGGCAGAATTTGAAAAGAGCAATTTGCAAGCCAACGAATCATATTCGTCTTTATTTTTTTCTGAAAATTTATTAAAAGAATATATTGCTAGGTTTTAATAAATTAAAAACTACTTTCCGTCTTTATCAACCACCAATCTTTTTTCTCTATTAGCTATTTCCCAAGCAATAATAAATGCAAGTTGGGTTCTTTTGGTTAATGCATCAAATTCTATTTTATCAACTTCGTCTGATTGTTTATGATAATCTGCATGCACTCCATTAAATAAAAATACCGACGGAATTCCGTTTTTAGCAAAGTTATAATGATCTGAACGGTAGTAAAATCTATTTTTGTCGGCTCTATCATTAAATTTGTAATCTATATTTAAATTAATAAATTTAGAATTTACGTTTTCACAAATGTTGTATAAATCGGTAGATAAATAATCTGAACCTATTAAATATATATAATTATTAGAATCTTTATGGTTTTCATCTCTTCGACCAATCATATCAATATTTACATCGGCAACTGTATTATTTAAAGGAAACAAAGGATTTTCTGAATAATATCTTGAACCATGCAATCCATGTTCTTCGCCAGTTACATGTAGGATTAATATGGAACGTTTTGGTCCATGACCTTCATTTTTGGCTTTTTGAAAAGCTTTAGCAATTTCTAAAAGTGCCACAGTTCCGCTTCCGTCATCGTCTGCACCGTTGTATATTTCACCATTTTTAATTCCAATATGGTCATAATGAGCAGAAACTACAATAATCTCTTCTGGATGTTCACTACCTTCTATAAAAGCCCAAATATTTTCAGAATCTTGTAAACCTTCATTTCTTTTTAGATTTAGATACGCTGCAGGAACTTTTTGATAATAATCTTTTGCACCTTCCGGAAAAGATATTCCAGCTTTTTTATACTCTTCTATAAGGTAATTTCCAGCCATTTTTTGACCTTCGCTTCCAGTTTCTCTACCTTGCATTTTATCTGATGCAATAATTGTTAAATTGGTTTTTAAATCTTCTTGACTAATTGAATTGATGTAGCTGTTAATCTCTAACGGAATAACTTTAGTTTGAATGTTTTTCTTAGTTGAACAAGATAACACCAAAAAGGAAATTAGTATTGTAATTGTTATTTTTTTCATGATTTTTAATGTAAATTGATAAAGGTGTATATTGCAAAGCAAGTTAAAATTAAACCAATAATTATAGAGTTTATGAAAAACATAACAATTCCTTTAATAATTGAAACCCATCTTTTTTCTTGATAAAATCGATGATGTGCTGGAAAAAAGTAATATAACATATAAATTATTGTAATAGTTTTAAAAATATAATTCAAAGTATTAAAAAAACTAATATTGTTTACAAATGATATTAAAAAGTCTATGAATGAAATCAATAAACTTCCAATCAATAAAAACGAAAAATAGTGCAATGTAAAAATACCGTGATCAAAGTAATACCATCTTTTTTTATTTTGAAACAGCCATAATATAAAAGCAAATAAAGGCATGTAAACGAACAATGCCTTGGGTAAATTGTTTACAAATGATTCTCCAAATTTTTCTTTAATTTCTTTACCAGTCAATTTATCACTAACTAATTGAATTTTTCTTTTTAACCAAAACTGTACTGGATTAATTTTTTCTGATGGTTTAGAATATTTTTGAATAGAATCTAATTCTTTAACATTTTTATAATGTTTTCCAAAATTCATAAATCCTTCATCTTCGTTTCTAGCTTTTGCTTCAAAAATATATTTTTGTAAAGAATCAGACTCTTTTTTAGTAATTAATCCTTGCTTTTCAAATTCTATAATTTTTTGTTGTTCTTTATAAATGGTATCTTTTTCTTTTTTATTTTTAGATGTTTCATTATTATTTACTTGAACTAGATCATTTTTTTTATTAGAATCACTTGGCAATACCGCAATTAAAAAAAAAGTCACAAAGCTTATAAAAATATATAATCTAATTGGAGCCAAATATGACATTCGTTTTCCAGAAAGATATTCTTTGGTAAGAGAAGCTGGTTTAAAAATTAAATTTTTTATAGTTCGCCAAAAAGAGTTTTCATAATGCGTTAAATCTTCAAAGAAATGCACAAATAAATGATAAAATGTTTTTCTAGTATCTGAGTTTTCTTGTCCGCAATTAGGACAAAAACGATCAGCTACAACATAATTACAGTTTAAGCATGTTTTATCTTTTCTAATAGTATTTTTTGACATAAAATATAGTACAATTTTTAAAATGTAAATCTATTAAATTTTTTTATCATTACTTTTGTTAAATTATGTTAGTACTCAAATAATAAAATTAGTTACACAAAAAATAAATTATAATGCAGTCACAAGCAACTACACCTGAAAATTATATTGCTAAATTACCTGAAGATAGAAGGAATGTTATGCAAAAATTGCGAAAAGTGATTCTTGAAAATCTTCCAAAAGGATTTAAAGAAGTTATGAGTTATGGAATGTTAGGTTATGTTGTGCCACATGAACTTTATCCAAATGGTTATCATTGCACTCCTGAATTGCCTTTACCTTTTTTTGCTATGGCATCTCAAAAAAATTCTATAAATATTTATCACATGGTTCTTTACAGTGATAAAAAAATGTATGATTGGTTTGTAGAAGAATATCCAAAGCATTGCAAATCTAAGCTTGATATGGGTAAAAGTTGTGTTAGATTTAAAAAAATGGATGATATTCCATATGAACTAATAGGACAATTACTTTCTAAGGTTACTGTAACAAATTGGATAGAAATTTATGAAAATATTTTAAATAAAAAGAATGGAAATTAATGAAATTGTTGGTTATGTATTGGCAATTTTTGTTGGAATCACACTAGGTTTAATTGGTAGTGGAGGTTCAATTCTTTCGGTTCCAATATTGGTTTATGTCCTTCATGTTGAACCGGTTATTGCAACAGGATATTCTTTGTTTATAGTTGGCTCTACTGCATTGATTGGTGGAATTCAAAAGGCAAAACAAAAACTTGTTGATTTTAAAAAAGTATTGTTATTAGGAATTCCAACTTTGTTAACCGTTTTTTTAACAAGAAGGTTTATTGTTCCTAAAGTACCTGAAGCGATTGATATAACCAATAATTTTGTAATTACTAAGGCAACTTTGTTGATGGGTGTTTTTGCAATTGTAATGATTCTAGTTTCTTTAAAAATGATATTTACTAAACCAGAAATTGAAGTTAAAGATTCAACAAAATTAAATTATTTTAGAATTATTTTTCAGGGAATATTCATTGGTTTATTAGCAGGATTTGTTGGTGCTGGAGGTGGATTTTTAATTATTCCTACTTTGATGTTTTTTGCCAAAACACCAATGAAAGTTGCAGTTGGAACTTCACTTTTTATAGTCGCAATTCAGTCACTAATTGGTTTTGTTGGTGATTTGCAAATTAATACTAATGTTAACTGGAGCTTATTGCTTACTTTTTCAATATTATCTATAATTGGAATTTTTATTGGAAATTATTTTGCAAAGAAAATTGACAGTTCTAAATTGAAAACTATTTTTGGTATTTTTGTTTTAGGTATCGGAGTATACATATTGATTAAAGAATTATTATTGTCATAAATTTTTATTAAAACCCACTTT
>JAYTPS010000429.1:0-2570 GCA_043747155.1 Flavobacterium sp.
GAAATTTTTTTGGTCTTGGGCACGAATTAGAAAATAATTTTACAACAAGATTTGATGATAATGCTAAAGGTAATAGTGTAAAATATACCATCAACAATGTTTCAAATAGTTTTATTAACACCTCTTTTTATTATGAAAATGATTTTTTAAATAATACTAGAAAAAATGCTAAGGTAGAACGTATTTTTTACTCACCATTAACACATTGGGCTGGAGGAGTTTTTTTTGAAAATAGGTTTTACAGAGATTCTCTTGCTAATAATCTAAATATTTTTCAGATACAACGTTTTAAGCTTGAAAATCAAAATTATTGGATTGGTCATGCATCAAAAATATTTTCTGGAAAATCTATTAATTCTAGAACTACCAATTTTGTAACAACACTAAGATATCAAAATATAAATTACATCGAAAAACCAAATATAGTTTATGATGCATCACAATTTTTTAATTCTGAAAAAAATTATTTAGCAAGTATTGGAGTTACTACTAGAAAGTTTGCCGAAGAAAAATATTTGTTCAATTTTGGCACAATTGAAGATGTTCCGCTTGGTCAAGTTTATTCATTAACTGGTGGATTACAAGAAAAAAACTACCAAAAAAGAGCATATTTCGGTGGTCGATTTGCTTATGGAAACTATTTTAGATTTGGATATTTAGCTGCCAATTTTGAATATGGTGGTTTTTTTAATAATGGAAAAAGTCAAGAATCTACATTGCGAATTGAAGCCAATTATTTTACAAATATTTTTTATTTTGGCAACTGGAAAATTAGACAATTTATTAAACCAACAGTAGTTTTTGGCACTCACAGAGACAAAAGCATTAAGGACAGATTAAATATTAATGACGCTAATGGTTTGGCAGGTTTTAATAGCAATTCACTTATTGGGACCAAAAAATGGGTAGCATCTTTTCAAACCCAAACTTACTCTCCAGGAAACTGGAAAGGTTTTCATTTTAATCCGTTTTTTAATTTTTCGTTAGCCATGATTGGAAAAGATAATAATTTACTATTTGACAAGAAATTATATACCAGTATTGGTTTGGGAATTTTAATAAATAATGATTATTTAGTTTTTAATAGTTTTCAATTATCTTTTTCATTTTACCCAACAGTTCCTGATCAAGGAAATAATGTTTTTAAAACTAACTCCTTTAAAAACAATGATATATCTGTTCCTGATTATCAAATTGGTATGCCAACAATTGTTCCGTTTAATTAAACATAAAACTTATTTTAACATTAAAAGTAACAAAACTAAAGCTTACACGTCTTACCTATATAAAATATAAAAATTGTGGAAACTATCTTATCTATAAAAAAATTGAACAAAAATTATGGCAAATTACAAGCTGTAAAAAATGTATCACTCGAAATTAAGAAAGGAAATGTCTATGGAATTCTTGGTCCAAATGGTTCAGGAAAATCGACAACTCTTGGTATTGTTTTAAATGTTGTTAATAAAACTTCAGGCGATTATAGTTGGTTTGGTGGTAAAATGAAAACACATGATGCTTTAAAAAAAGTAGGTGCCATTATAGAACGACCTAATTTTTATCCTTACATGACTGCCCAAGAAAATCTTGAATTGGTATGTAAAATTAAAGGAATTAATTATTCGAAAATTCAAGAAAAGTTAGAAATAGTTGGATTATTAGATAGAAAAGACAGCAATTTTAGAACTTTTTCTTTAGGAATGAAACAAAGATTGGCAATTGCTTCGGCATTGCTAAATGATCCCGAAATATTAATTTTAGACGAACCAACCAACGGTTTAGATCCACAAGGAATTCATCAAATTCGTGATATTATTCGGCTTATAGCATCGGAAGGAACAACAATTCTTTTGGCATCACATTTACTAGACGAAGTAGAAAAAGTTTGTTCACATGTGTTGGTTTTAAGTAAAGGCGAAATACTATATTCTGGAAGTGTTGAAGGAATGTCAACATCCAATGGAATTATAGAATTAAAATCTAACGACAATAAATCATTAATAACTATTTTACAAAAATACCCAAATATTGATGCTATAAAAGAAGAAGATGGAAAAGTAATTATTATATCCAAAAATAATATTGAACCCAGTGAACTAAATAAATATTTAGCTCAAAATGACATTTATTTAACTCATTTAGTAAAAAGAAATCATTCGCTAGAAGAGCAATTTTTACAATTAACAGGAAAATAATAATATCCTTCTTTAAAAACTTTAAACAAGAACAATGAAAAGATTACTCTCAATAGAATTACAAAAAATTTGGAAAAACAAAGCAAGTAAAGTATTAACATCTGCTTATTTTATACTGCTAACTTTTCTTTCATTAATTGCATCAATAAAATTTGATTTAGGTCCGTTTCATATTGATGCTGCCGAACAAGGAATTTTCAATTTTCCATACATTTGGCACTTTAACACTTACTTTGCTTCTTGGTTTAAAATATTTTTAGCTGTAGTAATTGTATCAATGATGGCTAACGAATACAGTTATGGTACTTTAAAACAAAACTTAATTGATGGTATGAGCAAAAAAGAGTTTATACTTTCCAAGTTTTTAACTGTAAC
>JAYTPS010000430.1:0-1928 GCA_043747155.1 Flavobacterium sp.
CCTATTACATAAATCGTGGTCTTGAAAACGGATTTCAATTAAAAAAGGCGAAAAATGATTTTGTTGGTAAAATCGTAAGCGTTAGTTATGCTAAAAACTGGATACTACTAGCGTAATTTGGAACTACAAGTAAACATATAGTTGAGATTTTAATTGATGATAAAACAATTTATTCAGAATTTGAGTAACTATTTTTTATTTAAAGAAAACATCATATCCAAATCTAAGTAAAGTTGCCATAACAATTATTAAAAAGAAGATTCTAATAAATTGGTTTCCTTTTTTTATAGCAAGTTTTGCTCCCATTAAACCACCTAAAGCATTGCAAAAAGCCATTGGAATTGCAATTACCCAAATTATTTTTCCTTTTAGAATAAAAAGACAAATAGAACCAAAATTTGTTGCAAGATTTACCATTTTGGCATTTGCCGAAGCATGAAGAAAGTCAAAACCTAAAATGGCTACAAAACCTAGAACTAAAAAGCTTCCTGTTCCTGGACCTATAAATCCGTCATAAAAACCTATACAAATACTCATTAGAATTGCAAGAAAAAGTTGTTTGTTAGGAGTTAAAAACTTTTCTTGATGTGTTCCAAAATCTTTTTTAGCAAAAGTATAAATTGCAATTAATGTCAATAGAATAAGTAATAAAGGTTTCATGAAATCGTTGCTAATCAATGTTAATACAAAAGAACCCAAAAAAGCAGCACCAAAAGAAACAATAGCCATTATAGAAAGTAATTTCCAATTCATATTTACTTTCTTTAAATATTGATTTGCTGCAAAAGAAGTACCACTAAAAGCTGGAATTTTTAATGTTCCAATAATTGATGAAACTGCCAAATTAGGCAATAATATTAAAGCAACAGGCGTTTGAATTAATCCACCACCACCAACAATAGCATCAACAAAACCTGCAAAGAAAGAAGCTATGCAGAGTATAATTATTATGTGGGTTTCCATAACTATTTAAAATAAAAAAACAATTAAATTTTTATGCATTATTGAATTTTAAAAAAATCAGCAAAAGATAAATAAAAAATGAACTACTCTAAAACCCAATTAATATTATTATTATCATCAATAGCTTTAAAAATTTTTATTAAATCAATTTGAGCATGACCGTAAATTACTTTTTTCAAATTTTCTATTTTACTAAAAAAAAGTGGATCTACATTTTGTAGAAAATTACCTTTAATATTTATTGTTTCAACATTTGTTAGTTTAACCATACATTTTGGAAGAAAATCGATATGTAAATTTGATAAATTTAGATATGGTATATTATTGATTTCATGATCCATAATATATTCATCAAAAATATCTAGCAATATTTTTTCAAATTCATTAGAACTGGAAAACTGTGGTCTTTTTTCATTTAATTTTTCAACCATATTAATTGAATCAATTTTTACTGGCAAAATCTTTCCAATTGGTTTTATTCTTTTTATTAATTTATGAAAATAACTTTTTTTAAATTTTGAACTATGCAACAATCCATCAATATAACCATCATCATCCATAAAAGTAAAAAAAACACCATAATTATAAATTAACTTAATATGACAAAATAAAATATCTTCAATATTTAAAGTAGTAACATCTTTTTTATTTGTTAAATTAAATTTATTTTTAAAACTTATTTCTTGTAGTGATTTAAAGTTAGTGATTTCAAATAAAGGATTATTAATACAAATTGGATTTTCTTTAATATTAAAATTTGATAATTCTAATTTAAAAATTGCATCATCTAAAGATTCAATTTTGTTACTTTGAATACTTATCTTTTTTAAATTAGGCAATTGAGATAAAACAGCTGGAATTTTGCCAAATCTGTTATTGTCTAAAATTATTTCTTTTAATTTTTGGAGGTGTATAATTTTTTCAGGTAAAGCATTCAACTCATTATTAGATAAGTCTAGATACTC
>JAYTPS010000431.1:0-7675 GCA_043747155.1 Flavobacterium sp.
GTTATAATGATTACAGGCGATAATGAAAATACAGCAAAATCTGTAGCAGCAGAACTTGGATTGAGTTCATTTATTGCTGGTGCTTTACCAGAAGACAAACTCAACGAAATTAAAAAATTGCAAGCGCAAGGCAAAATAGTAGCCATGGCTGGCGATGGAATAAATGACGCACCAGCTTTGGCGCAAGCAGACATTGGTATCGCAATGGGAACAGGAACAGATGTTGCCATTGAAAGCGCAAAAATAACTTTAGTCAAAGGCGATTTACAAGGAATTGTAAAAGCCAAAAAATTAAGTCACGCTGTGATGAAAAACATAAAACAAAATTTATTTTTTGCTTTTTTCTATAACATATTAGGTATTCCAATTGCTGCTGGTGTTTTATTTCCGTTTTTCGGAATATTACTTTCGCCAATGATAGCAGCTTTGGCAATGAGTTTTAGCTCGGTTTCTGTAATTGTAAATGCGTTGCGTTTACGAAATCTAAAAATTTAAAATGAAAATTAAAATAATATTCTTTGTACTACTTTTTGGTTTAATTGATACTGCATCTGCACAAATAAAAACCAAACCACAAACATTTTATACTTGTGTAATGCATCCAGAAATTCACGAAAGTAAACCTGGTAATTGTCCAAAATGTGGCATGGTTTTAATAAAAGAAAAATCAAAACCTATAAAAAAAGCAGTTGTAAAAAAACCTGTAGTTGTCAAAAAAATACTATCCGAAAATAAAAAAGAAGTTTCTGAAACTAAAAAAGTTATTACTGATTCATCAATTCAAAAACCAGTTACTGAAACTAAAATAAAACCCAAAACTATATCAAAAACAGTGCGTTATGATTTGTTTGTTCGAGATACAATTGTAACAATTGGCAATAAACCAAAACGAGCTATTGCTGTAAACGGTCAAATTCCAATGCCAACTTTAACGTTTACCGAAGGTGATATTGCAGAAATTTACGTCCACAACGAATTGAAAGAAAGTACATCTTTACATTGGCACGGATTAATGTTGCCCAACAAAGAAGATGGTGTTCCTTATTTAACACAAATGCCTATTGAACCTGGTACAACGCACAAATATTCTTTTCCAATAATTCAAAACGGAACGCATTGGTATCACAGTCATTCAGGTTTACAAGAGCAAATTGGAATGTACGGATCGATGATTTTGAATAAAAAACCAGAAGACGAAAAGTTTAGAGAAGGCATTGACGATTTACCAACAATTCCTGTAATTCTTAGCGAATGGAGCGATGTAAATCCTAACAATATTCACAGAATGTTACACAACGCTACCGATTGGTTTGCCATTCAAAAAGGAACTACGCAAAGTTATGCCGAAGCTATTCGAGCTGGACATTTTAAAACCAAAATTGCCAACGAATGGAAACGAATGAACGCAATGGATGTTAGTGATATTTATTATGAAAAATTTCTAATAAATGGTAAAAACGAATCAATAGCTCCGATTTTTAAATCGGAGAAAAAAATTAGATTGCGAATATCAAATGGTGGCGCATCAAGTTATTTTTGGTTGACTTATGCAGGCGGAAAAATTACAGTAGTTGCAAGCGATGGAAACGATGTAGAACCGATTGAAGTCGATAGATTGCTTATTGCAGTTTCTGAAACGTATGATGTTATTGTAGAAATTCCAGAAGATAAAACTTCGTATGAATTTTTGGTAACATCCGAAGATAGAACCAAATCGGCATCATTATATATAGGAGAAGGAATTAAACAATTGACAGCGCCACTTTCTAAATTAAAATATTTTGAAGGAATGAAAATGATGAATTCTATGATGAAAATGAATGGCGATTTGGATGATATGAAAATGCAAATGTCCTACAATCAAATGGATATGAATGTGGTTATGTATCCTGAGATTACTGGTGAAGAGGAGAAAAAAGAGAATAGAGCAAAGATTATAGAGAACAGAAAAGAGAAAATAGAAGAAAAAGGTGAGGAAAAAATAGATCATTCTAAACACAATATGAATGATATGAAAATGGGAGAAGAACAATACAATAGCAATGAACTTTCAGACATTACAACTTTAAATTATGCGATGTTAAAATCTCCTTTCAAAACTAATCTTCCAAAAGATGCACCAGTAAAGGAATTACGATTTGAATTATCTGGAAATATGAACCGTTATGTTTGGAGTTTAGACAATAAAGTAGTTTCTGAAACTGATAAAATTTTAATTAAAAAAGGAGAAAATGTTAGAATAACCTTATATAATGGTTCTATGATGCGTCATCCAATGCATTTACATGGTCATGATTTTAGAGTTTTGAATGGTCAAGAAGATTACTCGCCACTAAAAAACATCATCGATATTATGCCAATGGAAACTGATATAATCGAATTTAATGCTAATGCAGAAGGCGATTGGTTTTTTCATTGTCACATTTTATACCACATGATGGCTGGAATGGGACGTGTTTTTACGTATGAAAATCAAGCTGCAAATCCTTTAATTCCAAACCCAAAACTCGCACAACGAAAATTATTTGGCGAAGACCGAAAATTTCATTTTATGGGTGAAAATGATTTTGCCACCAATGGAAACGACGGAATGATAATGTTTGGAAGCACTCGTTGGAGTATCGGAACCGAATGGCGATTGGGTTACAACGACCATCACGGTTACGAAACTGAAACTCATATTGGAAGATATTTAGGCAAAATGCAATGGTTGATGCCGTTTATTGGTTTTGATTGGCGCTACCGAAAAATGGGTGGCGATATGGAAAAAAATCTTTTCAATCAGTCCAATACCAAAGACAATAGGGCTGTTTTTAGCGCAGGTTTAGAATATACGATGCCAATGTTAATTAAAGCACAAGCCGAAGTTTTTACCGATGGAAATTTTAGATTGCAATTTGAAAGAATGGATATTCCAGTTTCTAAACGATTGCGAATGAACTTGATGTGGAATACTGATAAAGAATATATGGCAGGATTTCGATATATTATTAAAAGAAATTTTGGTGTAACGACGCATTATGATAGCGATATGGGAATTGGAGTTGGTGTGAATTTGAATTATTAATTTATGACGATAATTTAATAAAAAAGCTAACTTTATAGCATAAATATTTTTTTTAATTAATCAAATATGAAAGAAAAACTTAATAAAGTTGCCGAAATAACATTGTTATTTTGGTTAATGAAAATAGTAGCTACAACTCTTGGCGAAACTTTGGGCGATTTTTTATCAATGACATTAAATTTAGGATATTTAAAAGGAATTTTAATAACTTTAGTATTCTTTATTCTTGTTATACTGGTTCAAGTACAAACTAAGAAATACGTTCCTGCAGCTTTTTGGCTAGTTATTATAGCAACGACAACTTTGGGTACAGAAATTTCAGATTTTATAGATAGAAGTTTAAATTTAGGTTACACATTAGGAAGTTTACTTTTATTTTCTGGATTGATAATTACCTTATTTATATGGTTTAATAAATACAAAAATTTACAAGTCACTCCTATTTTAGACAGTAAAAAAGAAATTTTATTTTGGATTGCAATTTTATTTTCTAATAGTTTAGGCACAGCTTTTGGAGATTATTTGGGAGATGCAATTGGTTTAAGTTATCTTCAAGGCGCAATGGTTACTGCAACAGTTATAATAATTGTAGTTTTACTGCATTATTTTACTAAAATTAATGAGGTGTTTTTATTTTGGTTAGCATTTGTTTTTACAAGACCTTTTGGAGCAACATTTGGCGATTTTTTAACCAAACCTTTAATCAAAGGTGGATTGGATTTAGGAACATTACAAGCTTCAATTGTTTCAATAGTGATTATGATTATACTTATTATTTTTGCCCATAAAAAATTAAAACTTACCACTAAAAATGAAATCATTTAGAAAAAAAATAAGTTGTTTTTTACTGATTTTTTTAGTTTCTAATTTGAATGCTCAAGTTGAATTTAAAAAAGATAGTATTAACAAAAAAGAAAATTTAAAATTCAGTTATAAACAACTTATTATTCCGTCAACATTTATGGTTTACGGAATTATTGGACTAGAAAGTGATGATTTAAAATTATTTAATGCTATTTTAAAAGAAGAAGTAAACGAAAATATAGATAAAAAAATATCTATTGACGATTTCTCTCAATATGCACCAGCAGCAACAGTTTATGTCTTAAATTTAGGAGGAGTAAAAGGAAAAAATAACTTTCGAGACAGAACAATTATTTTAGGAACTTCCTATTTACTTGTGGGAACTTCTGTTTCTGCATTAAAAAAAATCACACATATTGAACGTCCAGATGGAAATGGCTTCAATTCTTTTCCGTCTGGACACACAGCTACAGCATTTGCAGGAGCAGAATTTTTATGGCAAGAATATAACGATGTTTCAATATGGTATGGGATTTCTGGATATTTAGTAGCAACAGGAACTGGACTTTTTAGAATTTATAACGATAAACATTGGTTAACAGATGTAATTATGGGCGCAGGAATTGGAATTTTAAGTACCAAAGTTGCCTATTGGATTTTTCCATTAATCAATAATAAAATTTTTAAAAACAAAAAAAGCATAAATACTACTATGGTAGCACCTTTTTATAATGGAAATCAAATGGGTTTAGGAATGATATTGAATTTAAATTAATTTTTAAAATTATAAAACTTAAACAATTCTTAAAATAAATTAGAAAAAATTTCACGAAAACGTTATAGTTGATTACTTTTGCAAAAATTAAAGCAAATTAACTACACCTTTCTTATGAATCACAACACTTTATACGAAAAAGAATTATCCTTTCAAGCTGACAGACGCAAAGCTGGCGTTGAGTTTATCAAAATGATTAGCGATTTATGGTATGATAAATCTATAGAATTAGTACTTTTTAGAAATCAATTAATAGATAGAAATGTTAGCGACATTATAAATTTGCACGAATATGCAGGCGAATTTGTTCAAAAACCAATAAACGTTTTCGATTCGGTTGAGATTGCAAGAGCAATTTTAAATTTAGATTTGCCACCTTCTAAAATAGATATTGGCAAACTAACTTATGAATACCATCTTGAAGACAATAAATACCACGATGCCAGAGCTTTTGTAATTGATAAATTAAAAAATGCAAAATCATCTAAAAATATTAAACCTAAAGATATTGTTCTTTACGGATTTGGAAGAATTGGTAGATTATTGGCTCGTGAAATGATGAGCAAAATGGGTAAAGGACAACAACTTCGTCTTCGCGCCATTGTAACTCGTGATAAAAATGATGCATCAACTTTAGAAAAAAGAGCTTCATTATTGCGTTATGACTCTATTCATGGCGATTTTGAAGGTTCAGTTACTGCTGATGTAGAAAATAATGCCTTGATTATCAACGGAACAACGGTTCATATAATTACAGCAAATTCCCCAGAAGAAATAGATTATACTACTTACGGAATTGAAAATGCATTGGTTATTGACAACACTGGAGCTTTTACAACTGAAGAAGCTTTGAAAAGACATTTAGTTTCTAAAGGTGTTGCTAAGGTTTTACTTACTGCACCAGGAAAAGGTGTTCCTAATATTGTTCATGGTGTAAATCACAACGATTACAATGTAGATGAAGTTGACATTTTCTCAGCTGCATCTTGCACAACTAATGCCATAACTCCTATTTTAAAAGTCGTTGAAGATTCTCTTGGAGTTGTGAAAGGACATTTAGAAACGATTCACGCGTACACCAACGATCAAAATTTAGTTGACAATATGCACAAAAAATACCGTCGCGGTAGAGCTGCAGCATTAAATATGGTAATTACAGAAACTGGAGCTGGAAGTGCTGTTGCAAAAGCATTACCGAGTCTTGCAGGAAAATTAACTTCTAATGCAATTCGTGTTCCTGTGCCAAATGGTTCGCTAGTAGTTTTAAATTTAGAAGTTTCTAAAACTACATCAATTGAAGAAATTAACTCAATCATGAAACATTACGCACTTGAAGGCGAACTTGTAGAGCAAATAAAATATTCTTTAAACAACGAATTGGTTTCATCAGATATTGTAGGAACTTCTGCTCCAGCAATTTATGACAGTAACGCCACAATAGTTTCTGCCGATGGAAAAAATATAGTTCTATACGTTTGGTATGATAACGAATATGGTTATAGTCATCAAGTTATTCGTTTAGCAAAGTATATCGCCAAAGTAAGACGTTATACTTATTATTAGTAGTTGCTTTTTCTTGAAATTTTTAAATCCGTTTTTTGACGGATTTTTTTTATATTTGAGAATAGGTTTAGAAATTAAATTTTAGAAAATATTTTTTTATGCAAATAATTAAGAATCAAATTAAAAACTATATTTGCTTTTAAACTTTTATTTATGAAAACTGAAGGTATTAAAAAAAATTCATATCTATTTTTTTTGGGTTTAGCGACAGCTTATTTAATATTTTATACAATATATTTTGCACTAAATGAATTTCACCAATATTTAAAAGAATACGATAAACTATTTTCATATTTGGCACAGGTTTCAATTTTATTTTTTTCAATTGGAATTTTTGCTGTTGGATTAAAATATTTACAGTTACTGAAAGTTTTTAAAGATGAGTTTCATGAGGCAATTGACTCTTCAAAATTTGATGACAAGCTAAAAAATAATTTAAAAGCTATCACATTTTCAGAAGAGTATTTACTTGAACAAGGCAATCTCACATCATTATGGGAAAAAATAACACTTTGTGTTTATCGTAAAGAATTTCCTCAAATATATGAGAAAGTTAAAAAACAAATAAAAAATGACTTCTTCAAAAAAACAAGCATATCATATTATTATAAGAATTTCCAGTTGAATTACTATATAAAACTAGAAAATAACATTTTAACAATTTCAGAAAAAGCATCATACACATTAGTTCGTCCAAATACAGATGAGTTTTCGTGGGATTTCGGTTTTATGTATAAAAAAACTGAAGATGAAAATGTAGGAATTGAAATTAATGGTATTATTCATAGTTGTGGATTAAGTATAGAGGATAGTGACATAGTGAATCCTTCTAATGAAACTCATGTTATTAAAAAGGTAACAAAACAGCTTTCAGGACATCTAGAATATACTATTGAAAGACATTTATTAATAACACAAAACATTCTAGATGACAATTTACATAGTTTTTCTTCAGATAGAATAATTGATGATTTAAGTGTAAACATTAATCATGAAGCAAATGTAAATTCTTATTTCACAGCAGTTAATAATCAAAAATTTTACCATAATGGTGCTTATCCAGAAACTGAAAAAGCTTATATTAATAGAAATATTTTTCTTCCTGGTGAAAAATTTATCATTTTCTTTGCACCAATATAAATATTTTTCACTTATATTTGATAAAATATTATATACAAATCATTTTGTTTAAATATCAATAACTTAAAAAACTAAATTATGAGAATTTTAAATGGTGGATCTTGGGAAGGTTAATCTTCAAAATCATTAAACAATACTGCTACTTAATTAAGTAGCTTTTTTGTTTTCAATCATAAAAAATATCTTACAGCAATAGTACAATAATTAATACAAATAATTCGTTTGGCAAAATATATTGCTAAAGTAAGACGTTATACTTATTATTAGTAGTTGCTTTTTCTTGAAATTTTTAAATCCGTTTTTTGACGGATTTTTTTTATATTTGA
>JAYTPS010000432.1:0-3140 GCA_043747155.1 Flavobacterium sp.
AATACTGTATTAATTATAGAACACAATCTTGACGTTATAAAACTTGCCGATTATATTATAGATGTAGGTTTAGAAGGAGGAAAAGGCGGTGGAGAAATCATTTGTAAAGGAACTCCAGAAGAAATTGTAAAGAATAAAAAAAGTTATACAGCTCAGTTTTTGAAAAAAGAGTTGGTAAATTAATTTTGAGTATATGGAAAATAACAAAACACTAACTATTTTTGAAAGTAAAGAAATAAGAAGGAACTACATTGAAGAGTCAGAAACGTGGTATTTTTCTTTAGTAGATATTATTGGTGCTTTAACTGATTCTGTTAATCCAACTGATTATTTAAAAAAATTAAGAAAAAGAGATTTGGAACTCGGTAGTTACATAGGGACAAATTGTCCCCAGATAGCAATGTTAACAAAAGGAAAAAATAGAAAAACTTTAGCTGGAGATGTTAAAGATATTTTACGTCTTGTACAATCTATTCCATCACCAAAAGCAGAACCTTTTAAACAATGGCTTGCCAAAGTTGGTTATGAAAGAATTCAAGAAATTCAAGATCCGGCACAAAGTATTGACAGAGCAAGAGAAAACTGGAAGCAACACGGTAGAAGTGAAAAATGGATTCAGCAACGAATGATGGGACAAGAAACCCGAAATAAATTAACTGATTACTGGAAAGAAGCAGGAATTGAAGAAAAGAAAGATTTTGCAATTTTGACAAATATAATTCATCAAGAATGGACTGGATTAAGTGTAAAAAATCACAAAGAAATTAAAAGTTTAAAATCTCAAAATCTTCGCGACCACATGAGTGAAGCGGAATTAATTTTTACTGCATTAGCAGAATTATCTACAAGGCAAATTGCAGAAAAAGAAGAAGCAATTGGATTAAATGATAATGCAAAAGCAAGTAAAAAAGGTGGAACTATTGCTAGAAATGCACGAATAGAATTAGAACAAAATACAGGAAAAAGTGTTATTACTGGTGAGAATTTTTTGTCTCCAAAAAATAATTAAAGATAAATTATGAATCAAATCCAAATAAAAACAGAACGCTTAATTTTAAAAAGCATCACTCCAGCAATTATTCACGAACTATTTAATACCAAAACTAAAGAAGAAATTATATCCTATTTTGGTTATGATGAAAAGGGTTTTGAGCATAATAAAAAAATGCACGAAAAAGGAATGGACTCATTTAAAGTTTCATTGTTCTCTTTTTTGATTGTAGATAAACTTACCAATTTACCTATTGGCGATTGTGGTTTTCATTCTTGGAACGAAGGGCATCAAAGAGCCGAAATATTTTATAATTTATTACATGAAAAAGATAAACAAAAAGGTATAATGACAGAAGCTTTAAAAAGTGTTTTAAATTATGGATTTACTGAATTAAATCTTCATAGAATTCAAGCATTGGTTGCAGCAGATAATGTTCCTTCAATTAAATTATTATTGCATTATGGTTTTGTAAAAGAAGGAACTATGAGAGAAGATTATGTAGTTAATGGTGTAAATGAAGATTCTGATTGTTACTCCTTGTTAAAATGGGAATGGAAAAATTAAATTTTCTTTTACTAGTTTGAATTTATATTGAAAAATTTGAAAATTAATAAAACAAATGTTTTTATTACATTTGACCAATGGAAAATAGCAATAACATTCATAAATTAATTTATAAAAGCTATGAAGAATATCAAAAGATAAATATTGATTTTTATTTTAACAAGATAAAAAAAATAGAATTATCAACGGAAACTTTTACTTTTTATAATGCAGTTTCTGCAATGTCATCTTCTAAAATAGAAGGTGAACAAATGGATATTGATAGTTATGTAAAGTACAAATCTAATAATGTAAAATATCTTGCAAGTTTAGTTCAAAAACCAAATGATTTATTCAATTCCTACATATTTGCTCAAAAAAATAAGTTATCAAAAACTAATGTATTAAAAGCTCATAAAATCATTTCCAAACATTTATTGCATTCAAGTTTCAGAGGAAAAGTTAGAGATTCTGATATGGTTATTAAAGACGGAAAAACTGGTAAAATAGTTTATGAAGCTTGTTTTAAAGAAATAGTTACAAACGAATTTGATGATTTATTTAAAGAAATAAATTTACTTTAAAACAAGATTTATCAATAAAAGAAACCTTTTTTTACGCATCATTAATTCATTTATTATTTGTAAAAATTCATCCTTTTGATGATGGAAATGGAAGAGTAGGAAGGTTGTTAGAGAAATGGTTTTTAGCTCAAAAATTAGGTCAGAATGCTTGGTTCATTCAATCAGAATTGAATTATTGGAATAAAAGAAATCTATTTTATTTAAACCTAAGTAAAGTTGGATTTTTTTATGACAAACTTGATTTTAATAATGCAATAGATTTTTTAATAATGTTACCAAAATCACTAAAATAAATTAAAAAAAGTAAAATGAAATTTGAAGAATTTGCAAACGAAGATTATTTTATCAATTATTTAATTTTAAAAGATTATACTTCGTAATTTTTTAATTAAATAAGGAATATGAGCAACATAGAAATTTATCAGTCTAAAAATGGTCAAACCGCAATTGATGTTACGTTTGATGACGATACTATTTGGATAACTCAAAAACAAATGGCAGTTTTATTTGATAGAAATAGAGTTGCAATTACTCAACATATTGGTAATATTTTTAAAGAAAATGAATTAGAAGTACAAGCAGTATGTAAGGATTTCTTACTAACTGGAGTTGATGGTAAAAAATATAATACAAAATGTTACAATTTAGATGTTATAATATCAGTAGGTTATAGAGTTAAATCTATACAAGGAACACAATTTAGACAATGGGCAACACAAAGATTAAAAGAACATTTAGTTAATGGATATTCAATAAATCAACAAAGATTAGAGCAACTTCAAAAAACAATTGAAATTATTCAAAATACTGGAAATGATGAAAACATTACTATTGATGAAGCAAAAGGATTATTAGAAATTATTAAAAATTATACCCAAAGTTTTATTCTTTTAAATCAATTTGATAGTAATAATTTATCTGAATCTAAATTAAACGATAAAATAATTTACGAAATTAATTATGAAGAATCTTCAAATGCAATAACAAAATTAAAACTACATTTAATTGAAAAAAAGGAG
>JAYTPS010000433.1:0-4931 GCA_043747155.1 Flavobacterium sp.
ATTTGTGAACCTGAACCAAAAATAGTATTTGCAGTATAAGTTGTACCGTTTGATGGATCGGCATTTACAGCAGTATTTGCACGAGCTACAACTAACACACTATTACCGTCTCCTCTTGTTGCACCAATAGTTGCGGTTGTATTTAGTATTGAAGAACTTACTGGTAAAGTAGCTTGTGTTGTTGGAGGAGTACAAGGTGAATATGCAACCCAATTTATATCGTCAATTTTTATTTGCGCGCCAGATGTTCTTAATTCCAATACAACTGCACCACCAACATTAATTGCTTGTGAATAATTAACAACAGCATCGGAAGTTGGAGAAACTGTAATAGTTGATCCTATCTGAGCTCCGTTAACCCAAACCTGAATACTTCTTGCTGTTATTCCTGTAAATGCTCTTACGTAATTAAAAGATAAAACACCCATTCCTCCAGCATAAGATGGAGAAGTAATCGTTCCTGAACCATTTGTACAAATTGCCTTTCCAGTTAAGGTTTGGTCAGTTCTTGAAAGAGTTGAATTCCAAACTACAGCATCTGTTCCTGTCCAAGTTCTTGATAAATAACTTAATGGAGTTCCTGTAGGTATATTTGTAAAATCTTCAACACCTTGCCCAAACGAGAAAAACCCACATAACAACGTTAAAAAAAGTATCTTTATTTTCATAGCAAAATGAATTTTTAATTAAGCATCATTTGACGTGACAAAATTAGTTCTTATTTACTTAATTTCAATACTTTTGCTTTACTAAATTATTAACAAATCATCAATAAACATAGTGTTTTGAGTTCAAAATCAATTAGTTCTGTCGAAGTAGTTTTACAAAAGCTCGAGTATTATTGTTCCTATCAAGAGCGATGCCATCTTGAAGTGCAAGAAAAGCTGTATGGTTTTGATATATCAACCTACGACAAACAAGCTGTTTTGGTTCATTTAATTGAACATAATTTTTTAAACGAAGAACGATTTGCATCGCTATTTTCAATTAGTAAATTTCATCAAAAAAAATGGGGTAAAATTCGAATAAAAAATGAACTTAAAGCTAGGAAAATTTCTGATTATTTAATATCAAAAGCACTTAAGGAAATTCCTTATAATGAATATGAACCAACTTTTGAAACGCTTTCTGAAAAACATTGGGAATCAATTTCAGAAAAAAATATTTTGAAAAAACGTAAAAAATTTTGCGATTATTTACTTCGTAAAGGTTGGGAAAGTGAACTGGTTTATTCTAAAATAAAGGAACTAGAAAAAAAAATTGAGTTGTAAGTTTTAAGTTGCAAAATTTTAAAACTCTTTCGATAACAAAATACTCACTGCATTACCTCCAAAACCTACAGCATTTATTAATACTTTAGTGATGTTTTTTCTAATAGTTTGTTTTTCGGCAAATGGTACTTCTATAAACTCATTGTGTCGGATCATCAATATTGCCAATTCCATATTCAACATTCCTGATGCTCCAAATGTATGTCCAACTTTCCATTTATTGGTTGTGAGCATAGGATAATTTTCCCCAAAAACTTTTTTTATGGCTTTAAATTCTGATGAATCACCTTTTAAAGTTCCTGGCATGTGCATAACAATTGCGTCAACATGTGATAAATTGGTATTTTTTAATGCCATTTTCATAGATTTTTGAAAACAATTTGCTTCTTCAGAAATTGATATATTATGTTCAATATCATCTGTTGCATAGCCAATTCCTTCAATGTAGGCAAGCGCATTTTTATTTTCTCCAATTTCCAAACATGCAACAGCAGCAGCTTCGCCAAGAACCATGGTGTTTTTAGTTTTATTAAAATAGAAAGCTTTACAAGGAAATTCTGAATTTTCTTTGGCATAAATCTTCAATGCGTTCATTTGAGCAATTGTGAAAGATGTTAATGGCGCTTCGCTTCCACCAACTAAAAATTTGGGTGCCATTCCAGATTGTAACCATGCTACGGCATTTAAAACGGCATGCAAAGCTGTTGAACAAGTTATTGAGTGTGAAATTTCGGGACCATTATTTTTTAAATCATGTGCAACCCAAGACGAAATATTGCCCAAAGTTGTTGTTGGCGATGTTAGTGTTGGCGTTTTTCCAGTTTCTAGAAATTCTTTGTGATGTTTTTCAAATAATTGTGTTGCGCCACGAGACGAACCAATATTTATTCCGAAGTTATCACCAGTTTTCCAACCTGATTTTTTAATTGCATTTCTTGAAACTAAAATTGCCATTAAAACAGTTTCGTCTAATGATTTGTACTTTATATCTGATTTTTTTAAAACTTCTATTTCATTTCGAATTTCTGTTGGAATTTCTGCAACAAAATGACTTTTATCGCCAAACTCTTTGGTTGAAATTAATGTTTGATTAGAAAGATAGTTATTCCAAACCGCGTCAGGATTATTTCCTAATGGTGAAATTGATGCTAATGATGTTATGGCTATTTTAGTTTTCAAAAGTTAAGATAATTAATTAAATGAGCTCTGATTCTAGTAAAAATAATCTTTACAAAGTTTAAAACTTTGGCAAAGATATTGAAACGAAAAGCAGTAAATGGATAGTTGATTAATACCAAGCCATTTGCTTCAAACTTCTATATATCCAATTTAAAATTTTAATACAAATTTACACTATTTCTAATGCTTTTTCGATTATTGAATACACTTTTTGCAATTGATTTTGAGTAATAATGTATGGTGGTAAAATGTAAACTATGTTTCCAACTGGCCGCAAAATTATTCCGTTTTCAATGAAGAAATCATAAAGTTTATTTCTTAAATTTCCGTAATAAGTTTCTAGTGAATTAGTTTTTATTTCTAGTGCAAAAATTACTCCAAGAACTCGTGTAGTTTTTACTTTAGGATGATTTTTTATTTTATTTTCAAATGACAAATGATTTTGATTAATTTTTTCAATATTCGTTTGCATTTCATCAGATTGCAACAACTCTAAACTTGCCAAAGCTGCGGCACAACCTGTTGGATTTGCTGTAAAAGTGTGTCCGTGAAATAATGCTTTGTTAAGGTCGTCATTATAAAATCCGTCAAAAATTCCTTGTGTAAATGTGGTGATTGCCATTGGTATTGTACCGCCGGTTAATGCTTTTGACAAGCACATCATATCGGGTTTTTGTACTAAATAATCGCAAGCAAATGTTTTTCCTGTTTTACCAAAACCTGTCATTACTTCGTCTGCAATTGTAAAAACATTATTTTGGTTGCAAATGGCTATCATTTGGTCTAGAAATTTTGCTTCATACATTACCATTCCTGCCGCACCTTGAACAAGTGGTTCAAAAATAAATGCTGCAAATTCATTGGTTGCAACTAACTTTTTTAGTGTTTCAATACATCTTTCTTCATTTCCAATTGTTGGTACAGGAATGTGAACAACTTCTAATAATGAACCATTAAAAGCTTCGGTAAAAAAAGAAATTCCGCTGGCAGCCATTGCACCAAATGTATCTCCATGGAAGGCGTTTTCAAGAGCAATAATTTTGGTTTTTTTAATTCCTTTGTTATAATTGAATTGTAAAGCAACTTTTATGGCAATTTCAACTGCAGTCGAACCATTATCAGAATAAAATATTTTTTGCTGATTTGATGGTAAAATTTGAATTAATTTTTCAGATAATTCTACAGCTTTATTGTGTGTAAATCCTCCAAAAAGTACATGTTCTAAAGTGGTAAGTTGCTTATAAATTGCATCGGCAATAAATTTATTAGAATGTCCATAAGGATTTACCCACCAAGAAGCAATAGCATCAATATATTCTTTGCCGTTTTCATCCCACAATAAAGCATCTTTTCCTTTAACAATTGCAGGAAAATCCTGTGCCGTTTTGTGTTGCGTGTATGGATGCCAATTGTATTTTTTGTCTCTTTGGGAAAGGTTCATTTTTTTAGACTATAGAAAATAGAGATTAGAAAAAAGATTACTCTCTAATTTTTTCTACAAAGATAAGCAAGTCTAATTTCTTTATTCTGTTTTCTATTCTCTTATTATAAATTTAAAAGATTTTCACGAAATTCGTCGGCGTAATATTGAATTACATTTTGATCAAAATACGGTTCGTTTTCTATTCTTCCAATGAATTTCACTTTGGCTTTATTTAGGATTATCTCTTCGGTTGCCTTGTTTTCATCACCAGAAAAAATGATTCCTGAAACTGATAAATTCCTGTTTTTTAAAGCTTCAATTGTTAGTAATGTGTGATTGATGCTTCCTAAATAATGTCTTGAAACTACTATAATTTTGTAATCACTTTTTATTAAATCTATAATGCAATCTTCGTTGTTAAGTGGAACTAGAATTCCGCCTGCGCCTTCTATTACAAGATGATTTTTAGTATTGGGTTCGATTATTTTATTTAAATCTATTGTAATTCCGTCAATCTCTGCTGCTAAATGAGGACTTGCTGGTGTATTTAACTTGTAGCTGTTTTCGTGAATGACGGTTTTATCATTTGAAATGTAGCGTTGGATTTTATAACTGTCGGAATTTTCTAAATCGCCAGCTTGAATTGGTTTCCAATAATCGGCTTGTAATGATTGTGTTACTATTGCCGATGCTATTGTTTTTCCTACGTCTGTTCCTATTCCTGTTATGAATATTTTCATTTTTTATTTGCCACGGATAAAACGGATTTAACGTATTATCACTGATTTTTTAAATTAATTTTTCTGTCATTTGTATAAATAAGTCCTTTAAATTCTAGGTCTTCACCAAAATTTAATAGCATTCCAACTTCAATTGGTGTTGCTTTTAAATAGTTCATTATTTGTGCAACATGAACATTCATAATTAGTTCGGTTGCTTTCAATTCTACAATAACTTTGTCTTCTACTAGTAAATCAGAGTAATATTCTCCAACCAATTGTTTTTTAAAATAAACTTTAATTTGTTTTTGAGCTTCTACTTTATATCCTAAAGATTTT
>JAYTPS010000434.1:0-2584 GCA_043747155.1 Flavobacterium sp.
TAATAATGATTTTAAAAATTCGGTATGATGAATTACTTCATATTTTCCACCCAATTCTGGATATTCATTTTTTAAAGTATTAAAGCAATGCGGACAAGCGGTAACAATTTTTTTAGCTTCATAAGCATTCAGAACTTCAATATTCATCATGGCTTGCATTTGAAACAAAAATTCGTTTCCAGCACGTTTTGCAGGATCGCCAGTACACGATTCTTCGGTTCCAAGTACAGCAAATTCAACCTTTGCACGATTTAAAATCTTTACAAATGCTTTGGTAATTTTCTTTGCTCTATCGTCAAAACTTCCTGCGCAACCAACCCAAAATAAAACTTCTGGTTGCTTGCCTTGAGCTAACATTTGAGCCATTGTTGGCACGTTTAATTCTTCTTGCATTTTTTAATTATTTTTTCCTTTCTCCAACTCTATGTAAATTAGAAAGAAGATGCTATTAGTTATAAATAATTCACTTCCTTTTGGGAAGATTTATTCGTGTTGTCCATCGTCAAAAACCTCAATGGTTACTTCTTTTTCTATTAAATCGGTAAATTTTCCTCTGTAACGAGTTGCTTTTACCAAGTGATTATCAATCCAATGGTAATTTCCTCCACGAGGTTTTCCCATTACCATTCCATGATATTTAAAACCGTGTTGTGCTAACCAACGCTCTGTATATTCTCTGTGCGCTTCAGTTCTAGAAGTAAAAAAGAAAATAATATGACCTTCGTCATACCATTTATTTAAAGTAATTAATGCATCAGGATATACTTCGGCAGTTAACATTCGCTCTGGTTCTTCGTTAGGAATATCATCGCAAATGGTTCCGTCAATATCTATTAAATAATTTTTTACTCCTTCTGGCAAAATTGGACTTAAATGTTGTCCATTTTCTGTAACTGCTTGTAAGGTTTTGTCAATGTCTTCCGCTTTCATTGTTCTGTTTTTAAGAGCTTGCAAATTATTTACTAAATTAAATGCAATCTCAAATTAATTATTTTCATTTTCATTAAACTATTTCTAACCTCACATTATAGAAATTTGTTTATTATGTTGATACGTTGCAATACAACGCATTTACGAATCAGTTGCCCAATTTAATCGGTCTTGTTGGTTGTATTGCCAAGGTGCGCCATTATTTTCTATATTGGTCATCATTGCATTTAATGATTGTGGCGCAGCACTTTGTTCCATCACTAAAAATCTTCTCATATCGATTATTATTGATAATGGACTTATATTTACTGGACATTCTTCTACGCAAGCATTACAAGATGTACATGCCCAAAGTTCTTCTTCAGTGATATAATTGTTTAATAATGAAATATTATCTGGAATAAAAACACCTTTGTTTTTATCAATATTGCGTCCAACTTCTTCCATTCTATCTCTTGTATCCATCATGATTTTTCTTGGAGATAGTTTTTTTCCTGTTTGATTTGCAGGACATGCATCAGTACATCGACCACATTCAGTACAAGTGTAAGCATTTAATAATTGTACCCAATTTAAATCTTGAACATCGTTTGCACCAAATTTACTTGGAACTGCATTTGCATCAACTGTTTGCGCTGCAAATGGATCGGCAGTTGGATCCATCATTAACTTTACTTCGTTGGTAACACTTTTTAAATTGTCTAGTTTTCCTTTTAGATTTAAATCTGCAAAATAAGTATTAGGAAATGCTAATAATATATGTAAATGTTTAGAGTAATATAAATAATTTAAAAATATTAAAATAATAATAATGTGCAACCACCAAAAAGTTCTTTCTAACATATAAACCAATTGAATACTCATTCCGTCAAAAATTGGTGAAAGAAATTGTGATACTGGAAATGACCCAGCTTTTTCATAATGTCCAAATACTTCAGGCAAATTTTGAAGATGTAAATCGGCAGCATTCATTAGTAAAAACAATGACATTAATACAACTTCAAAATATAATATATAATTGGCATCATTTTTAGGTTTACCATTTAAGTCAGAACTATCAAATCGTTTTAGTTTTGTTATATTTCTTCTTATCCAAAAAACTATAACTGCAACTAATACTAAAAGTGCTAATATTTCAAATGATGCAATTAATACATCATAAAATCCATTCATAAACGAAAAAACTCTATGAGTATCGAAAAGACCATCAATAATAATTTCTAACAACTCTATATTAATGATTACAAAGCCAATATAAACAATTATATGAAGTATTCCTGCAATTGGTTTTTTAACCATTTTTGATTGTCCAAGAGCAATCATAGCCATATTTTTCCATCTTTCAGATGAATTGTCAAAACGGTTTACATCTTTACCCAAATTGATGTTTCGGATAATCTTTTTTACATTATTTGCAAAATATCCAAAACCAATTATTAGTAGAATTGCGAAAAAAATATTATCTAAAAAACTCATAAAAAAGTTATTTTAATTTTTTTAATGTATCATTAACTGGTTGCACGTATGGTTTATTTTTCTTTCCGAAAAGTGAAACATTTACATACCTTGTTGGATTTAATCTTAAATCTTGTAATAACAATTCTAATTCTTTAGATGTTTTAGTAAAACTATTATACATAGTTTCATCTTTCAT
>JAYTPS010000435.1:0-3000 GCA_043747155.1 Flavobacterium sp.
ATTTCATCAAATGCAGCAGTTGAACCCAAGAAAACTAATAGGAAATTTATTCGAACCGCAGACTTGCAATACAAAGTAAAAAACGTTGCACAAAGTACCTATAACATTGAAAACACAACAAATAAAATTGGGGGATTTGTAATTTTTACAGAATTAAAAAGTTCAGTAAATGACAAATCTGAAACACGAGTTAGTCAAGATAGCATTCTAGAAACTACAAAATTTACAGTTGAAAATAGTATTACTATCAGAGTTCCAAATACAAAATTAGACACTTTATTAACATCATTTAGAAAAGAAGTTGCGTTTTTAGACTTTAGAATTATAAAAGCCGATGATGTTTCGTTGCAATTATTATCCAATAAAATGACACAAAAAAGAAGTGCTTCAACTGAAAAAAGAGTTGAAAAAGCGATAGATACTAAAGGAAAAAAGCTAAATCAAATTATTGATGCCGAAGATAATTTAGCATCTAAAAAAGAAGCAAACGATGCCAAAACTTTAGAAAATCTTTCTATAAACGATCAAGTAAATTTTAGTACCGTAAACATTAGATTGTACCAAAGAGAAGAAATTAAAAATGAATTGTACGCCAGCGAAAAAAATATAAATAAGTACAGACCACATTTGGGATTACAAATTTGGGATTCTTTAAAAACTGGTTGGTTTATGTTGGAAGGAATTATTGCTTTTGTGACACAACTTTGGGCATTATTTTTAATTGCATTTTTGGGTTGGTTTGGATATAAAAAATATGCTAAAAAAGTTAAGACATTAATTTAACAATTGTTTAGATTATTTTTTATATTTGATAAACTTTAAATATAAATAGATATGAAGATTACAACAATTATTATTAGAACCTTAATTGGACTTTTATTGCTATTTGCTTCCATTATTTTTTTCTTTCATCTTGTTCCAGAACCTTCACAAACAGGAGCAATGAAGACTTTTGGCGATGGATTAAAAGCTTCTAAATACTTAATGCCTTTGGCTAAAATTGTTGAACTCTTATGCGGTTTATCATTTGTATCAGGCAAGTTTGTAAAACTTTTTGCAATAGTTTTATTACCTGTAACATTAAACATTTTATTGATAAATATTTTTATGATGCCTGATGGAATACCAATTGCAGCATCATTATTTTTAGGAAATATATTTATAATTTACAGAAATTGGGATAGTTACAAAGGATTATTTTCTGCAAATTAATTTCAAATAAAAATTCCAAATTTCAAAGTTAAATCATTGGAATTTGGAATTTTAATATTTTGAAAATTAAGTTCTAAACGTGCAAAGCTCGATTATCAGTTGCTGCCAATGCAGCTTCTTTCATTGCTTCTGCAAATGTAGGATGTGCATGAGACATTCTTGAAATATCTTCTGCTGATGCTCTAAATTCCATAGCGGTTACGGCTTCTGCAATTAAATCGGCACAACGAGCACCAATCATATGAATTCCTAAAACTTCATCGGTTTTTGCATCGGCAAGTATTTTTACAAATCCATCTAAATCGCCACTTGCTCTTGCTCTTCCTAATGCTTTAAAAGGAAAACTTCCAGCTTTAAAGGCAATTCCTGCAGCTGTTAATTGTTCTTCTGTTTTTCCAACACCAGCAACTTCTGGCCATGTGTAAACAACACCTGGAATTAAATTATAATCAATATGTGGTTTTTGACCAGCCAAAATTTCGGCCACCATTACACCTTCTTCCTCTGCTTTGTGCGCCAACATTGCACCACGAACTACATCACCAATGGCATAAATGTTTGGAATATTGGTTTGTAAATGATCATTTACTTCTACCATTCCTCTATCTGTGATTTTTACACCAGCTTTGTCTGCTAAAAGTCCGTCAGTGTATGGACGACGACCAACAGAAACCAATGAATAGTCTCCTTCTAGTGTAATAGTTTCACCTTTAGCATTTTCTGCTTGAACATTTACTATATTTCCATTTCTTTCAACCGATTTTACTTTGTGCGATACGTAGAATTTCATTCCTTGTTTCTTTAAAACTTTGGTCAATTCTTTAGACAAACTGGCATCCATTCCTGGAATAATTCTATCTAAATATTCTACAACCGAAACTTGTGCACCAAGACGAAGATATACTTGTCCTAATTCAATTCCTATAACTCCACCACCAATAATTACTAAATGTTTAGGAACTTCTGGCAATTTTAATGCTTCGGTTGAAGTGATTATTCTTTCTTTATCTAGTTTAATAAATGGAAGATTTGATGGTTTAGAACCAGTAGCAATTATGATATTTTTAGCTTCTAAAACTTCTGAATTTCCATCTGCTTTGGTAACTTTTACGTGAGTTGCATCTTCAAAAGATCCTAAACCTTCGTAAACAGTGATTTTATTTTTGTTCATCAAAAAGTTAATTCCACCAACAGTTTGATCTACAACAGCTTGTTTGCGAGCTATCATTTTCTCAAGATTTACTTTTACTTCGCCAGAAACTTCAATTCCGTGATCGGCAAAATGTTGTAATTCTTCATAATGATGTGATGATGCCAACATTGCTTTCGATGGAATGCAACCAACATTTAAGCAAGTTCCACCTAATGTAGGGTATTTTTCTATAATTGCGGTTTTGAAACCAAGTTGTGCGCATCGAATTGCCGAAACATATCCGCCTGGACCAGAACCTATAATTACTACGTCAAATGAACTCATAGTTTTTTGTTTTTTAGAATTGCAAAATTACGAATTCAATTTCAAATACAATGTCAATTGCAATATCAATTTCAATTTCAATATCAAAAATCAAAATCAATAGTAATAAATTAATTTAATCCCAATCTTGAGCTATGAAAACCATTTTTATTCCGTTATCAGTTGATAAAATTAATTGATGTTCTTCAATATTATACCTATCTATTTTGGGTAAAATTTCTAAAAAATTATCCTCTAATTTCATATCTGCACAAGCCATTTCGGTTCTAATCCCGTCTAAAAAAGTAATTTTTGAATTAGATTTAACTATA
>JAYTPS010000436.1:0-2211 GCA_043747155.1 Flavobacterium sp.
ATTAATTGAAGCATAGTTTTAAAATTTAATTTAATTACTTTATAATATTACAACAAATTATTCAAATATTTAAAATAAAAAAAAGAGTAAAATATTTTAGGTTTTACTCTTTAAATTAATACAAAAAAATAGTTTTAAGTTTTATCTTTTTTTCCTTTATTGTGATTTTTCCCATGACCATTATCATGACCGTTATTTTTGTATTTTTTTTGTTTTTTTTGTTTTACAACAACATATCCATCTTTATACTTTGCTTTTTTATATTTTACAATATGATTTTTGTGATAAACATAAGGTGCATTTCCTCTATAATCAGTTAGGTAAATTATATTTCCACCTCTTAAATTGTAGCTTTTAAATCTTGTTGGCAAAACTTTAGATCGTATCCATGATCCTTTGTTTACATAAATAAAACGTTCTGCTGGAACATCATAATAGGCATCAACATCGGGCAAATAATAATATTGAGTTTCAACTCTATTTGCTGGTGCCCAAACTGGTGGTGTTCCCAAATTGACATTTACAGATACTTGACCTTGAGAATTGGCAGTTGAAATAAACAGCATACCAATTAAAAATAATTTTAGTGCTTTCATAATTAAATAATTTTTTGTTATAACTTTTATAATAACCAACAATCAAACCAAGTTGAGGATAAATTTGTTAATTATTTACCAATTATCAACTCGATAATAAAAAGTTTGTTTTAAATTTATTGAATAAAATAATACGATTCTTAAACTAGAAGTATTAATAAAAGGATAACGATGATAATTGCTCCCACAGATAAATAAACACCATTACCGCTTGATCTTAAAGTTGATTTAATTGCGCGAACTTCTTTTCTTAATGCTTTTTTGTCGGATGCTGATAATTCAGATTTGTCCATTGCTTTAATTTCATCTAACCTTAAAAGTAAGACTTTTACTTCGGCAGGAACTTCATTAGGATTTCTTGAAACTGCAATTGGATTTTTTTCTTTTGCAAATGATTGGGTTGGAACTAAAGTTAGAGTAGTTAATAACAACAACGTGTAAAGTGTTAGTTTTTTCATAATTCTTATATTTATTGGTTGAACAAAATTGTTAAACAAAATTGCTTAATAATAAGTATAAGTTCATTACATGATTTTCTTTTAAAGTTGTAATATTATCATGTAAATTATTATTAAAAAATTATAAATGACCAGCACCTGTTGTTTGTTTAATATAATTTAGTTGATGTTCGGCAACATAATTTCTAAACAAATTTAATAAAGAATTATAGTATTTATCAAGGTTTTTAGCATTCACAACAGGGTTTTTATCTACAGGAATTGTGATGGGCATTTCGTTTAAATACTTTGATAATTCAGGATAGTTTTCCTGAATTACCATAGTGATTTTTAATATTTTAGTATTAATTTCTTCTTCGGTTTCCATTATTCAATTTCTTTTTATAAATATAACGTAAAAATTTACTTTTTATTTCTTGCTTTCTCTGCAGCTTTTTCTTCGGCTTTTTTCTTTTTTTCAGCAGCTTTTTTCTTTTTGTTAAAATAACCTCTTAGCAAAAAGTTGCTTTTAGCAGCTTCCATATTTTCATTCAAACCTTTTGAACTATTTTTAAGATTTACAATTGTTTTGTCAAGGTTATTAGCCATTGTTTTGTCTTGAATAAGTCTTCCAAGTGTTCCTTCGCCATTATTTACTTTAATTAAAATTTCATTAATTTCGCTAGTTGCCAAAGCTGCATTTCCTGCAGTGGTTTCTATACTTTTCATGATAGCATCTGTTTCAATAGGTTCAGTAGCAGTAATTAGTTGTCCGTTTTTTACCAATTTGCTTTCAGGATTTCCTTGAGAAATTACAATTATTTTATCACCAATAATTCCTTCCGATCCAATTCCTGCTTTAGAGTCGGCACGAATAAATTTTTGAACATCTTTTTTAATAATCATATCAACTTTAACTGTCGAATCGTTTAGAATTTCTATATTATCAACTGTTCCAACATTTATGCCTGAAAAACGAATGGCACTTCCAACTTGTAAACCACTAACATTTTGAAATTTAGTTGATAATCCAAACACTGGATCAAATAAGTTTTTTTGTTTTCCAATGATAAATATTGCTAACAAAAAAAGAGTTAAACCTGCAATAATGAATAGTCCTAATCGAATTTTAAATCCTTGATTTTTAGTTTCCATATTAATTTTGTTTTTTAGTTTTA
>JAYTPS010000437.1:0-4345 GCA_043747155.1 Flavobacterium sp.
TAAAAATATTTCAATTTTGAATCAACACCCACTTGAGCTGATTGAAAAATTTAGGGATTTGAAAAAAAATATTAAGTATGATAATTCAATTGTGTTTTCAGATGAAATAGATGACAATCTATGGTATGAACTTCTTTCTGAAATATTGGAGTATAGAAAAAAGTTTAACCAAAAAGCATCTGAACTCATTGGTAAAGGATTGATATCAGATATTAAAAAATTTAATAGAGAAATTAAAAAATTTCACGATGAAAATCCAAATCCAATTGAAAAATTCGCAATCTTTTTTAATCCATTAATATCAAAACTTAACCTAAAAGTTGAAGATGTTAATACTGAATTTAGTATTAACATAGAAGATTTTAGAAAAGAAGAAATAATTCCAATACAAAATACAAGTACAGGAACAAAAGGATTGTTATTATCGTTTTTACCACTATACAAATTAGATACAAATGATTCAATAATATTAATCGACGAGCCTGAACGTTCCTTATATCCCGATATGCAAATGGATTTGATGGAACATTATCAAAACCTAGCACCTGAAGCACAATTTATTGTTGCGACACATTCTCCATTTATTGCTTCTTCTTTTGAACCCGAAGAACGATTTATTTTGTATTTTGATGAAGAAGGAAAAGTTTCGGTTAGAAGAGGAATTTCTCCAATTGGTGATGATCCGAACGATATGCTTAAAAATGATTTTAATTTAGAATCTTTAATGAATGAAAAAGGTGTTGATGCTTTTGAGAGATTTAGAAAATTAAAAAAACTTTTAGGTACTGAAAAGAACGAGAATAAAAAAGATAAAATGCTAGAAGAAATCCTAGAATTAGCAAATGCATATAAATTTTAATGAGAAAGCAAACCAAGCATATCGACTCATTAGCAATAAATAAAAGTTATGTAAAGGATGGAGATAACTCAATTCTACGCCAAATTTTATTCAAGGAGCAAAAAGGATTTTGTTCTTATACAGAAACATATTTAGGAAGAACAGACCAAAAAGATATTGATCATTTTAATCCTTCTCAAGATTATAATGAACGTAATAACTATTTAAATCTCTTTCTTTGCAAATCACAATGGAATAAGGAGAAATCAAATAAGTGGAAAGAATTTCAACCTGTTTTATCTCCGCTAAATGATAATTTTGACGAAAGAATATCATACAATAATGAGTTGAAACTTTTTGAAGAAACAGATGAAAACGATGTTCATGCAAAACATTTAGTCAAATTATTAAAATTAGATGATTATGATTTATCAACTGAATGAAAAAGATATATTGAACTTTGTCATGAATTGATAAAGCATTATGAAAGTCCAACAGTTTATTTTAAAAAAATAATTCAACAGAATCTAACAGAACTAAAATTCATCAGAAGTTTAGAAAAAGAATTCGGAATTGATATTTGGAATATGATTCCACAACCTCAATAAACATACCAATGAGCAAAGTAGCCATAATAATGGGAAGCATTTCCGATATGCCAGTAATGCAAGAAGCCATCGACATCCTAAAATCATTCGAAATTGAAACTGAAGTCGATATCGTTTCGGCTCACAGAACGCCCGAAAAATTATTTGATTTCAGTAAAAACGCGCACAATCGCGGCATTTCTGTCATCATCGCTGGTGCTGGTGGCGCGGCACATTTACCTGGAATGGTAGCTTCACTGTCGCCATTGCCAATCATCGGCGTTCCTGTAAAATCGAGTAATTCTATCGATGGTTGGGATTCGGTTTTGTCAATATTGCAAATGCCTGGTGGAGTTCCAGTAGCAACTGTATCATTGAACGGAGCAAAAAATGCTGGGATTTTGGCAGCTCAAATTATAGGCACTTCTAATAAATCGATTTTAAAAAATATTATTTCCTATAAAGAAAGTTTGAAAGACGCTGTTAATAAATCATCAGAAAATTTAAAAAAATAAAAATTACACAAAGTCACACGATGTCAAGCACAAAGTAACTCAAAGTTTTTTGTGAAAATTCGTGAAAAAACTTTGCGAAACATCGTGAAACAAAAAAAATGAAAACACTCACTCAAAAATTCCAAACAAAATACGATACTGCGCCATTTTCACAAATCAAAATGGAAGATTACAAACCAGCTTTTATTGAAAATATAGCAGCTGCAAAAGCAGAAATCGATGCAATAATAAACAATACAGAAACACCAACTTTTTTAAACACAATAGAAGCTTTAGAATTTTCTGGAAATGCATTAGACAGATTATCGTCTATTTTCTTCAATTTAAACTCGGCAGAAACTAGCGACAAAATGCAAAAAATTGCTCAAGAAGTAACGCCATTATTGACGGAATTCAGCAACGACATCACTTTGAATGAAGACTTATTTAAAAAAATAAAATATGTTTACGAACAAAAAGACACTTTAAATCTTTCAACAGAACAAGCGACTTTATTGGATAAAAAATTTAAAAGTTTTTCTAGAAATGGCGCATTATTATCCGAAGAAAAAAAATCAAAACTACGAGAAATTGATACTGAATTGGCAAAACTAAAACTTACCTATGGCGAAAATATTTTAGCAGAAACCAACAATTATCAAATTCATATTATCAACGAAAAGGATTTAAAAGGTTTGCCAGAAGGAACAATAGAAGCCGCAAAAACAGTAGCAAAATCTAAAGATTTAGAAGGTTATATTTTCACACTAGATATGCCAAGTTATTTACCATTTATAACCTATGCAGAAAATCGTGAACTGCGAAAAGAAATTTCCATCGCAGCCGGAAAAAAAGCGTTTCAAAATAATGAATTTGACAATCAAGAAATCACGCTTAAAATTGCAAAATTACGTTTTGAACGCGCTAATTTATTAGGATATAAAACACATTCTCATTTTGTATTAGAAGAACGAATGGCACAAAATCCAGAAAAAGTAAAATCATTTCTAAATGATTTATTACAAAAAGCAAAACCTGCAGCCGAAAGAGAATTTGCACAATTAACAGCTTTCGCAAAAGAACTTGACGGAATTGAAAAACCAGAAAAATGGGATGGCGCTTATTATTCAGAAAAATTAAAACAAAAATTATTCAACTTAGATGATGAGAAATTAAAACCTTATTTTCAGTTAGAAAATGTTTTAGAAGGTGCATTTACCATTGCTAATAAATTATTCGGATTGTCATTTACAGAAGTTTTTGACATCGATAAATACCACGAAGAAGTTACAACCTACGAAGTAAAAGACGAGTTTAACGAACTAGTTGCCATTTTCTACGCCGATTTTTTTCCAAGAGAAGGAAAACGAAATGGCGCTTGGATGACCAGTTTTAAATCGCAATATATAAAGGATAACAAAAACGAACGTCCACATATTTCCAACGTTTGTAATTTTACAAAACCAACCGAAACTAAACCATCACTTTTAACTTTCAATGAAGTTACGACTTTATTCCACGAATTCGGTCACGGTTTACACGGAATGCTAGCCAACACAGTGTATCCAAGCTTATCTGGAACATCGGTTTTTTGGGATTTTGTAGAATTGCCTTCTCAAGTTATGGAAAACTGGTGTTACGAACCAGAAGCATTGGCATTGTTTGCAAAACATTATAAAACTGGTGAAATAATTCCTCAAGAATATGTCAATAAAATTAAAGAAAGTGCCAGCTTTCAAGAAGGAATGGCAACCTTGCGCCAACTGAGTTTTGGGTTATTGGATATGGCTTTTCACAGTAACTATCCATCAGAAATTACTTCTGTAAAAGCATTTGAAAAAGCAACTTTTGAAGGTACAACATTGTATCCGGATGTTGAAGAAAATTGTATGTCGGTTTCGTTTTCGCATATTTTTGCTGGCGGTTATTCCTCAGGATATTACAGTTACAAATGGGCAGAAGTTTTGGATGCCGATGCATTTGCTTATTTTCAAGAAAAAGGAATTTTCAATAAAGAAGTTGCCACAAAATTTAAAGATAATGTACTCTCAAAAGGTGGAACTGAATTGCCAATGGAATTGTATAAACGTTTTCGCGGTCAAGAACCTAAAGCTGATGCTTTGTTGAAACGTGCTGGGCTAGTTTAAAACTTGAAAAATATGAAGTTGAAGAAATATTTCAAAATTTTTTTTTATCTCACTATTATTGGATTGATAGTTCTTTTTTCTGTAAATTTCTATGTAAAATCTGAAACAAATTCTTTAATCTATTCTTCACAAAATGAACTTCCAAAAAATAATGTTGGAATTATTTTTGGTGCTGGAATCAATGGCGACAAACCAAGTAAATATTTAAAAGACAGACTTGATACTGGAATTTTGTTATTCAAATCAAAAAAAATAAATAAAATTTTACTTTCTGGTGAC
>JAYTPS010000438.1:0-2737 GCA_043747155.1 Flavobacterium sp.
GGAAAATTTGCATAAATACTCATGGTTTTAAATCGGTCAAATTGCTGAAAAGTTTGAGTGCTTACCAATTCTCCTGGTTCGGCATTGAAAATAAATAAATTTTGATCTTTAGCAACTGTGTAATTTGCACCCAATTGAACAAATTGCATAGCTGTAATTTTAAATTCATAATTGTCAAAAAATGATGGATTCAATAATAAATTTCCTGTTGAAGAGTTGTATTGGTCAAAATTAGAACCATTTGGATCTAAAACGCCATAACTTGGTTGGGAGATTTTTCTAGAGTAAGAAGTACTTACATTTACATTGTCATTTATTTCATACAAAGCACTAATATTTGGAAATAAATTTTTGTTTTTAAAGTTAATATCAGTCGATATGTTATCAACAACTCCAGTTCTATCAACATTAAAATCTTCATATCGTAAACCTGCTGTGAAATTAAATTTCTTAATTTTCTTTCTTGCTTCTGCATAAAAAGCCAAATTGGTTTCTTTATAGTCAAAATCTATTATTTCTGTTGTAGGAGAATTAAAATTGTAGTTTCCAAGATTATTTACTTTTAAAGTATTGAATTTTCCTCCTGTGTTTATAGACATTTTTAGTTTTTCAAACGGAATTGCAAAATCAAATTTTAAATAATAATTTAATAATCCGAAATCGTTTTTATAATTATTATAACTTGAAACATTATTTTCAAGAGCATTGGTTTTAGAATTTGGATTTCGATTAAAAACATTTGTAAAAGCAACTATATCAAGTGTTCTACCAATGGTGTCTAATTTAGTTTTGTATTGTAAACTTATTTCGTGGTTGTTACTTTTTGTTTTATTTGTTCCAGTATTTAAATAATCTGAAATTTCTGAACCACTTGTTTTGGCATTAAAAACATCTCTGTCATTGCCAAAATTTGAGTTGTAATTAAATAGTAAATTAGATTTATTATTTAATTTATAATTGGTGCCAAGCCGAAAATACAAATTCCTATTTGTAGAAACAGTAAGCTTTTCTTGATTAATATATTTGTCAGGATTGAAAGAAGTAAATGTTTGACCATTTATAGATTTTTGTTCTCTATCAATATAATTATAACCAAGCATTGTTTGCCAACTTAAGTTTTTTTCTTTTCCGTTTAAAAGTATCTGCGGACTAGGTTTTTGATATTTATTAAAATTGTAATTAAAGTTAAAACTTGCGTTTACTCCTTTTAATCGTTTAGAGCTTGTAACAATATTAATAATCGAACCACTAGCATTAGCATCATAAGCTGCGCCAGGATTGTAAATTAATTCGGCTTTTTCAATGGCACTTGCAGGAAGTGATGATAAATAATTTTCTAAATCTGAACCACTCAATGTGCTTGGTGAACCATCAATATAAATGGCAACACCTTTTCCGTTTAAAGATAATCCGCCAGTTGGTGCAGCAATTACTCCAGGTAGTTTTTTTACGGCATCATAAGCATTTCCGGTACTAAGCATTGGATTATCTTTTATAGCAACCGAGGTTTTATCGGATTCTACTTTAATGAATTTTTTTTGATTGTTAATAGCGACTTCTTCAAGAACAGTAACTTTTTTAGTTAAAGAATCGTTTTGAGTCTGTGTTTCTTGAGCAAAAATTGCATTTACAAAAAGAAACAACGCTGATAGAAATAAACTTTTCATTTTTTGATTGATTTGATGATTATCTATAAGACTTTTATCATCAAAAAATGTTACAAAAAACGGAAAAAATTTGTGAGATTTTTAAGAATCTCTTTTAAAAAAAGTTGAACTTTCTCTTTTAACAGAATTTTCAACACATCTTTTTCCGTAACATCTTGCTCTTCTTGGTGCGCATGATGCTAGAAACGAAATAGTAATCATAACCAATACAATCTTTTTCATAAATAGTAATTTATTTAGTTACGACAATTTGCATACCAATTAATTGTTCTAAATAATCTCTTTCGTTAGACAATCTTGGAATTTTATGTTGTCCGCCCAATTTATCTTGCTCTTTCAACCAATCATAAAATAAATTTTCTCGAGCAACATTTATTTTTAACTCGTTTAAGGTCATGTTATTATATCTTTTTGCTTCATAATCAGAATTTACTGATTGCAAAGTTTCGTCTAACAATTTTTGAAATAATTTTATGTCTTTTGGATGTTTTTTAAATTCAATCATCCATTCATGCGATCCTTTTTCTTTACCTTTCATAAAAACAGGAGCAACTGTATAATCTTTAACTTCACAATTTAATGCTGATGATGTCTTGGCTATTGCTTGGTCAGTATTTTCTACCATTAATTCTTCTCCAAATACATTGATATGATGTTTTGTTCGTCCAGAAACTCTAATTCTGTAGGGTTTTAATGAAGTGAATCTAATGGTATCACCAATCATATAACGCCATAATCCTGAATTAGTTGTTATTACTATAGCGTAATTTTTAAACAATTCAACATCTTCTAATCGGATGAGTTTTTGGTTAGAAGTTCCAAAAGTATCCATTGGAATAAATTCATAAAAAATTCCATAATCTAACATTAGTAATAATTCGTTAGAATCATTTCGATCTTGTAAAGCGAAAAATCCTTCAGAGGCATTATAAATTTCATAATATTTGAAATCTGATTTAGGAAATAAATTTCTGTATTGCTCTTTGTAAGGATCAAAACTAACTCCCCCATGAAAATACACTTCCAAATTAGGCCAAATTTCTAAAATATTAGTTTTTTTGTTTTCTTCT
>JAYTPS010000439.1:0-2685 GCA_043747155.1 Flavobacterium sp.
CTTCCTTTCTTTTTTAAATCGTTTTGGACGCTATTGGTTATTAAAAATTTATTTTTATTAGAATACTTAAATAATCAAAATTTTATTAGCAAATAGACAATTAATTAAATATTTTTTTTACTTTAGTAAAATATTATTTACAATTAATTACAAAAACCAAACTAAAAAAACCATATTCTTAATGAACACACACACACACACACACACACACTATTAAATAAATTATTTCATTGTCTAATATTTTCGTTTGTATCATTATCTATGAATTCTCAAATTGTTAATTTTAATCAGATACCTACAATCAATTGTCCATCTGGAAATATGACAATATGCGGCACATACAATCCTCCTATAACTGGAGGACCATATAATGTAGTTTTTAGTGTAGAGTTTCTTGGGAATTCAACTTTTGTTTCTGGAGGAAATCAATATGTAACTACTTTAACAGCTAACACTTTTTGTTTAACCATTCCTGTTAGTATACTTTCATCAAGTCCTACTGGTAACTATGAAGTTCTTATTGAAGGAACATTTACTCAAATAAATTCACCTTTTTCAACATTTCATGCTAGCGATAATAGCATTAATGATAATATAGCTCTAAATTCAGGAGTAGATGTTTTTTATAGCACAAGTTGTCCGATAATTGCAAATGATGATGAACTAGCTTTTAACCAATGCATTGGCGGAAGCATATCAGTACTAAATAATGATGTTTTTTTTGGTAATCCAGCAACATTATCTAATGTAACTTTGTCACAAATAACGACTTCTCCTATTGTTAATTTTAACTTATCTACAGGTGTTGCTTCTGTTCCTGCAGGAACAAATCCTGGAACTTATAATATAAGTTATCAAATTTGTAATCCTGTAAATCCTGCTCAATGTGATCAAGCAATTGTAAGTTTTATGGTAATTCCACAACCAATAGTAACAGCAAACAATACTTTTGCAGTTAGTGCTTGCTCTACTACTACAACAACTAGTGTATTAACCAATGATACTTTATGTGGAAATCCATTAGGAAGTCTTGCTGTAGATGTATCTTTTGTTGGAACAATACCTATAACTGGAGCAACAATAAATAATACTGGAATAATAAGTATACCCTCAGGAACACCAATTGGAAGTTATACATTTACATATAAAGTTTGTCATGCCAGTTTTCCTTTAATTTGCAGTAATAGTAGTACGGTTATTATTACTGTTTCCAATCCTCCAATAATAGCAAATAATGACAACTTTACATCAGCAATAATAAATACTTTAGCAGGAGGTATAACTTCAAGTGTTTTAACTAATGATTTGGTTAATGGAGCCATTGCAACTAGCAGTAATGTTGTTGTTGCCATTTTATATTCTTCACCAGCAATTATTGGTTTGTCAATAAGCCCAACAGGAGAAATTAACGTTCCGCCAGGTCAAGCTAATGGTAATTACACCATTTTTTATAGCATAACTCAAATTGGTTGTTCTTCAAATATTGGCAATGGTTCTGCGTTAATTACAGTTGGTGAAACTATCTTTACTCCACCAATAGTTGCTGGAATAAGAGCTAATAAAGTTGTTGAAAATGTTGATACACAAAGTGATAATAAAATTATTATTAATGGATACTTTAATAAGTATAATAATATTAGTCAATATGGTATAGCTCGTTTGAACACTAATTTAACACTTGATACCACATCTGGGTTCAATTCATCTGGTGCTTTACCATCGACTTCTTCTGTTCCATTAGCATCTTCAAATCATGCTGAGGATATGATAATAATTAAAAACACAGGTTTAAATTTAGATAAAATTTTATTAGTTGGTTCATTCACAGGACATAGTGATAGTTATGCTAATGGTGTTGGAATTGCTAGATTAATGCCAAATGGAAATATTGATACAAGTTTTAACAACGAAGTTTTAGCTTCTGGTGTTATTAGAGGCGCTTCAGGTATAAACGACCAAATTAGAACAATTTTTGTTTATCCAAATTCTGCACCTTTTGGCAACGCGGGAAAAATGTTAATTGGTGGCATGTTTTCGAATTATAATGGTCAACCAGCTTTTAAAATGGCTAGATTAAATGTTAATGGTTCTTTGGATATATCTTTTTCAAATAATATTAATACAATAATAATTCCAGGCATAAGTGCAACTAACGGTTTTAGTAGCTCGCCACAAGCAATTGCTATACAGTCTGATGGCAAAATTATAGTAGGTGGCTTCTTTCTATGGTTTAATGGATATTTTAAAAGTAAAATTTTAAGACTTAATAATGATGGTACTATTGATACAACATTTAATAGTAATTATTCTGGTATAAATCCAAATATTACAGGAAGTCAAATTCAAAAAATCATTATTCAACCAGATAATAAAATTATTATTGGAGGTTTTTTTACAAAATACAATAATGTTTCAAGAAATAATATTGCTAGATTAATGCCAAATGGAGATTTGGATACTTCATTTGATACAGGATCTGGTTTTTTTCCAATTTACATTGCAGGAAATCCTGTTAGCACTGAACCTGCAGGTTTTGTAAGGTCAATGGTCTATGATATTGACTCTTCAAGTGACTCTCATTATTTATATGTTTCTGGCGATTTTACAAAATTTAATAATGCTACTTGTGATGAAGTTATCAGACTACATTGTAATCATCCAACTCAAACTGGGAAAAAAGATGGT
>JAYTPS010000440.1:0-2971 GCA_043747155.1 Flavobacterium sp.
TTATTCAAAATAAACACGACGAGCAACTCGAAATTTTATTGAATGACTTGCACCATGCTGATATTGCTGAAATTTTTGACGAAATAGAAATTCATAAAGCAATTTATATTTTTAAAATATTAGATAGTGAAAAAACAGCCGAAATTCTAACCGAACTAGAAGATGACGTTAGAGAAAAACTGCTTCACGGACTTTCTGCCAAAGAAATTGCCGAAGAACTAGACGAACTTGACACAGATGATGCTGCAGATATTATTGCCGAACTTCCTCAAAGTAAAAAAGAAGAAGTAATATCTGAACTCGAAGATGTAGAACACGCCAAAGATATTGTAGATTTATTGCGCTACGACGAAGATTCTGCTGGTGGTTTAATGGGAAAAGAATTAGTAAAAGTAAACGAAAATTGGTCTGTGCTAACTTGCGTAAAAGAAATGCGAATTCAAGCCGAAAATGTAACACGAGTACATTCAATTTATGTGGTTGATGATGAAAACCGACTTAAAGGAAGATTATCACTCAAAGATTTACTTACAACATCAACAAAAACACCAATAAGTGATGTTTATATAAAAAAAGTAGATTCAGTAAGAGTTTCTGCACCCAATGTTGAGGTTGCAAGAATCATGCAAAAATACGACCTCGAAGCAATTCCTGTAGTTGATGAAATGGGACGACTCGTTGGACGAATTACAATCGATGACATTGTAGACGTAATAAAAGATGAAGCCGATAAAGATTACCAACTCGCAGCAGGTATTTCTCAAGATGTTGAAGCTGATGATAGTATTCTCGAATTAACCAAAGCACGATTACCATGGTTGGTTTTAGCACTTTTTGGAGGATTTATTTCAGTTCACATGCTTGGTTTGTTTGAAGGAGCAATGAAAGACCACAAAGAGCTATTCTTTTTTACACCACTTATTGCTGCAATGGCTGGAAATGTTGGAGTACAATCATCAGCAATAATAGTACAAGGTTTGGCAAATCACACCTTGAGTGGTTCAATCTTTAACAGATTAATAAAAGAAATTTCTCTCAGCTTATTAAACGGAGCAATACTTGCAATATTATTATTTCTAGGCAGTTATTATCTTCTTGGTGCCGATACTAAAATAATATTTACAATAACAACAGCATTAATTTCGGTAATAATAATTGCATCACTTTTAGGAACTTTTATACCACTTCTACTAAATAAATTCGGCATCGATCCAGCACTTGCAACCGGACCATTTATTACAACCAGCAACGATATCTGCGGTATATTAATCTACTTTTCTATCGCTAAATTAATTCTTGGGTTTTAGAAACCAATCGTTACACACTTATCTAGAAACCATTTTCCTGCTGTACATTATATCTTTTTCTTCAAAAAAAGAAAAAGGATGTCATTTCCATCAGGGTTAAACAGCAATTGTCTTTTGCTTTTGTTTCAGTTTTCAAAAAATGTTTATCTTTAACCAACAAAATTTACATTTTAATTTATCTGATTGCTTCGAATCTCGCAATGACAATGAAAAACATCAAAATCCTCCACATCGACAGCAATCATACACTATTGTTAAGCCAACTTCAACAAGCAGGTTTCATTAACGATGAAGATTTTACATCCACAAAAGAACAAATCGAAGCAAAAATTCAAAACTACAACGGAATCATAATTCGAAGTAGATTTAAAATAGATAAAACATTTCTCGATAAAGCCACCAATTTACAATTCATTGCACGCGTTGGTGCAGGTTTAGAAAGTATCGATTGTGATTATGCCATTTCCAAAAACATACAACTAATTGCTGCACCAGAAGGAAACAGTAATGCTGTTGGCGAACACACATTGGCAATGTTACTTTCATTATTAAACAAACTTAATAGTGCCGACAAGAAAGTTCGCCAAGGAAAATGGCTTCGCGAAGACAATCGTGGTTACGAACTAGAAGGAAAAATAATAGGATTAATTGGTTATGGAAACATGGGAAAATCATTTGCTAAAAAACTTCGCGGTTTTGAGGTCAAAGTTTTGTGTTATGACATTCTAGAAAATCTTGGTGATGTTAATGCTAAACAAGTTTCATTGCAAGAACTTCAACAACAAGCCGATGTATTGAGTTTGCACATTCCATGGACACCAAAAACCGATAAAATGGTTGACACGCAATTTATAAATCAATTTGCCAAACCGTTTTGGTTCCTAAACACATCACGCGGAAAAAATGTAGTTACTCACGATTTGGTCGAAGCATTAAAATCTAAAAAAATTCTTGGTGCTGCATTAGATGTACTAGAATATGAAAAATTATCGTTTGAAAACTTGTTTGTTGATGATGAAAAACCAACAGCTTTTAATTATTTGCTTCAAGCAGAAAATGTTTTATTAACACCACATATTGCTGGTTGGACATTTGAAAGTCATGAAAAATTGGCGCAGACAATTGTTGATAAAATTATTATGTTTTATAATATATAATTAAAATAGTGAACATTGATAAAGAATTGATAGTGTATTCCAATAATTTTTATATTTTAGTAAATTGAAAAACAAATAATAACGAACCAAAAAAACAAATTTTTATGGAATCTAGCAAAGTAGACATGTTTATGATGACCAACTCAAAATTCTTTGAAGCTCATCATTTAATGGCAGTAAGAGATAAATTATTACAAATGGATGATTCTAAATGGGGAATTGTTCAAACAATGCAATTTAAAGATCCAACAACTAGTATAATAGTTTCGCTTCTTGGCGGACAACTTGGAATAGATAGATTTATGATTGGTGATACAGGAATGGGAATAGGAAAACTTTTAACTTGTGGCGGTTTAGGAATTTGGGCAATTATTGACTGGTTTTTAATTATGGGTGCAACTCGTGAAAAAAACATGGAAACATTTCAAAATTCTATTTATTAAATAATGACTAAAAACAAGTTATACTTATTTTTTTTAATAACTTGTTCACTTGGATTTATTTACC
>JAYTPS010000441.1:0-4546 GCA_043747155.1 Flavobacterium sp.
TAGAAGCAATAACTTTTACGGATATGTTTTTATCATATTTGTGCTACTAATTTTATATAGCCAACGTAATGTTTTGGCTTATTATTTAGGTTTCAAAACTGATAAAACTATTGTAGAAACCAGAATAGCTCCGCTCGATAAAGTATTAGATACACATATCGAAAAATCTTTTGGCATCGATATTTCCGAATACCAAGACAAAATAAACTGGGATAATCTTAAAGAAATAGAAGGTGGTTTTCCTATCGAATTTGTTTTTGTTCGTGCCACTGTTGGTAATGATAGACTAGATTATAAGTTTAAAAAATATTGGAAAAAAGCCAAAGAAAGTAAACTTATTTGTGGTGCTTATCATTATTATCGTCCCAACGAAAACTCGATTGAGCAAGCGAATAATTTCATTAAAAATGTAAGATTGCATAAAGGTGATTTTCCGCCAGTTTTAGATATTGAAAAACTACCAGAAAATCAATCTATTGACAGTTTGAAAGTAGGGTTAAGGCGTTGGTTAAAAAAAGTTGATCAACATTATAAAGTAAAACCAATTATTTACACAGGTGAAAGATATTATAATGATTTTCTTAAAGAAGAGTTTAGCGAATACACATTTTGGGTTGCCAATTACAATTTTTTTGTAGAAAATATGAAAGATGATTGGCAGTTTTGGCAGTTTACAGAAAAAGCTAGAATAAATGGAATAAATGAAAATGTAGATTTAAATATTTATAATGGTACACCAAAAATGCTGCAATATTTGACGATTAATTAACAGTTTTATAGTTATAGAGTAAAATAAGCAGTACAATAATGGCAATTAGAAATACTATAACAGATTTTGTATTGGCAAAATTTACTGTCCAACCCATCCATTTTATTCTTTTTGGAGGAAAAATTCGTTTGTCATCTTTGTTATAATAAATGTAACCAAATTTCCAATTATTTGAATCCTTGTGCCATTTGTTTAAAGTTTCTTTCGTTGGATTTTCCATGATTTAAATATCTAAATCAACTTTTGGAGCATAAAAATCTATTTTTGTTTTACGAAGTTCAAAATTTTGACCTAGATAAACTCTTCTAACCATTTCATCTTCAACTAATTCTTCTGGTTTTCCAGCTTTTAGAATTCCTCCTTCAAACATTAAATAGGTTTTGTCTGTAATAGCTAAAGTTTCTTGAACATTGTGATCTGTAATTAATATTCCAATGTTTTTATTTTTTAATTGAGCCACAATTCTTTGTATATCCTCAACTGCAACTGGATCAACTCCTGCAAACGGTTCGTCTAGTAAAATAAATTTTGGATCGGTTGCTAAACATCTTGCAATTTCGGTTCGTCTTCGTTCTCCACCAGAAAGTAAATCGCCACGATTGGTTCTAATGTGTTCTAAACTGAATTCGGCAATTAAACTTTCCATTTTTGCAATTTGTGCTTCTTTAGAAAGATTGGTTAATTGCAAAACACTTAAAATATTATCTTCAATACTTAATTTTCTAAAAATAGATGCTTCTTGAGCCAAATATCCAATTCCGTTTTGAGCACGTTTATACATTGGAAAATCGGTAATGTTCATATTATCAAGAAAAATAGTTCCTGAATTTGGCTTTACAAGTCCAACAATCATATAAAAAGAAGTAGTTTTTCCTGCGCCATTTGGACCAAGTAAACCCACGATTTCTCCTTGATTTACTTCAACCGAAATGCCTTTTACAACACTTCTTCCTTTGTATGTTTTTACTAAATTTTCTGCTCTTAATTTCATTTATGCTGAATTATTTTCAACATCTCTGCTGATTATTTCAAATATTTTTACAAATAAACAAAATCCATTTATTTGATTATAAGATTTAACTTCATTTTTAGAAAACTTCCATCTTCCATCTTCCATCTTCCAACTCCTAACTTCCTTGCTCAAGTGCTTCCCAAAACTCATAAGCTCTTCTCAAATGCGGAATAACAATTGTTCCTCCAACAAGAGTTGCAATTCCCATAGCTTCCATCATTTCTTCTTTAGAAATTCCTTCTTTATAGGAAGTTTCTAAATGATATTTTATACAATCGTCACATCTTAAAACTGTTGAAGCAACCAATCCTAAAAGTTCTTTGGTTTTAACATCTAGCGCGCCTTGCGAGTAGGCGTTTGTATCTAAATTAAATATTCTTTTTACTACTAAATTATTTTCTGCTAATAATTTTTCATTCATTTTGGCTCGATAATCATTAAACTCTTTAACTTGATTGTTCATTGGCTAGCTTTTTTTTATAAACAAAGGTTGATATTATAATACTAATTTCATATAAAATTAGCAACGGAATTGAAACTATTATTTGACTTACAACATCTGGAGGTGTTACAATTGCTGCTAAAATTAATACTATTACTATCGAATATCGTCTGTATTTTTTTAAAAAAGATGGCGTAATTAAACCTAGTCGGGTTAAAAAATAAATAATTATAGGAAGTTCAAAAAATAGTCCGCAAGCAATAACAGATGTTTTTATTAAACTAATATAAGATTCAATGTTAAATTCGTTTTTAATTTCGGGACTTACAGAAAATGTTGCAAAAAAGTTAATTGACATAGGTACAATTACATAGTAACCAAATAAAACTCCTAAAAAGAACAAAAATGAAGATATAAAAATAAATGATTTGGCATTTTTTCTCTCTTTCTCATACAATGCTGGTCTGATAAATTTCCAAAACTCCCAAAGAATATATGGAAAAGAAAGTATAAATCCAACAGTTATACAAGTCCAAACCAACAGTGAAACCTGACCTTCAACATCAGTATTTTGAATTACAAAATCAAGGTTAGTAACGCAAAAACTCTCAACGCCAATGGCATTAGATAGTTCACAAAACCATTGATAAGTAACGAAACTTGGTTTTTTAGGGCCAAGTACTATTTCTTCAAAAATAAAATCACTAACAAAAAAAGCTGCAATAGCAAACACAACAATTGCAATTGAACTTCTAACCAATAACCATCTTAATTCTTCAAGATGATCTAAAAAAGACATTTCTTTTATGTTCTTTTGCTTCATTATACAATGCCTTCTTTTAATATGTCATGTAAATGAATTACACCTTTATATGTTCCATCATCGACCACTACTAATTGTGTAATAGAAAAATCTTCAAGAATATTTAAGGCATCAACTACCATATCGGTTGATTTAATAGTTTTTGGGTTTACAGTCATAATGTCTTTGGCTGATAATCCAGTTATAGTTTCAGTTTTATTTAACATTCTTCTAATATCGCCATCCGTAATAATTCCTACTATTTTATCTTTATCTAAAACCGCTGTTACACCTAATCTTTTTTCAGAAATTTCTACTATTACATTTTTAATACTTGATTCTAAATTTACAAATGGTTTTCTAGAAGTGTCTAGCATGTCTTGAACACGTAGCAATAATTTTTTGCCCAATGCTCCACCAGGATGATATTTAGCAAAATCTTCGGGTTTAAAATCTTTCATTTCCATTAGCACAACAGCAATGGCATCGCCCATAACAAGTTGAGCAGTTGTACTATTAGTTGGTGCTAAATTGTTTCTGCAAGATTCGCTTTCAACATAAGTATTTAAAATTACATTGGCTTCTTTTCCTAAAAATGAGGTTATATTTCCTGTAATTGCAATTAATTTATTTCCAAATCTTTTTAATAATGGGATTAAAATTTTTATTTCAGGACTATTACCACTTTTAGAAATACAAATTACAACATCATCATTTTGAACCATACCTAAATCGCCATGAATTGCTTCTGATGCATGAAGAAACATTGATGGCGTTCCAGTCGAATTTAAAGTTGCAACAATTTTTTGGGCAATTATGGCACTTTTTCCAATTCCAGTAACAATTAATCTTCCTTTGCTTTCATAAATAATTTTAACAGCTTCAACAAAGCTCTCGTCAATGAAATCAGTTAGTTTAGCAATAGATTGGCTTTGAGAAATCAATGTCTTTTTGGCCGTTTCAATAATATTTTCTTTAGTTATCAAAATAGATTTGTTATAAAATTTGTATGAATAAAAGAAAGTTGTATATTTATGGTTGCAAATTTATGTAAAAATACTATTAAGTAAGAATGAATTCAAACGAAATTGACATCCATAAGGAATTAAAAAAATATTTTGGTTTTAACCAATTCAAAGGTTTACAAGAACAAGTTATAAAAAGTATTTTGGCTAAAGAAAATACTTTTGTAATTATGCCAACTGGCGGAGGAAAGTCATTGTGCTATCAATTGCCATCTCTCGTTCAAGAAGGAACAGCAATTGTCGTTTCTCCATTAATAGCATTAATGAAAAATCAAGTTGATGCAATGCGCAGTGTATCTACTAATGATGGAATTGCTCATGTATTAAATTCGTCATTAACTAAAACCGAGATTAGTCAAGTAAAAAAAGATATCGTTTCTGGAATTACTAAATTATTATATGTAGCACCAGAATCATTGACAAAGGAAGAATATGTTGAATTTTTACAAACAGTTCCAATTTCATTTGTTGCAATTGATGAAGCTCATTGTATTTC
>JAYTPS010000442.1:0-3062 GCA_043747155.1 Flavobacterium sp.
CGATAATAATGATAAGCGCCACAAATAAAATTATTTTTTTTGGCACCTTTCCAATTGGCATTAAATTGAGAATCTTTTTTATTATTTCCGGCTGTAGCACGAATTAACACAAACTTCAACGGAAAAAAATTTTCAACAGAATCTACTTCTTCCCAATTTATTATGCCTTGATATTGAGAAACATCTAAACCTACAGTCAGTTCTTTATATTTATCTAAAATTTGATGAATTCTAGCTTGTGCAACCTTATCATCATTTATAATTTTATCTGATTTAAAACTAAAATAATATAAAATAGCGTTTCTATAATGGTAAATTCCGAAAAGAAACGACAAACACATAACAGAAACCGCAACAAATTTTAAAGAAAAAAAAGTTTGGTTTTTTTTAGTAGTTTTTTTACGAATTGGTGGTTTTCGGGTAGTAGTTTTTGCCATAAATAAAGTTCTTATAGTTCGTAATTTCTAACAAAATAAAGATAACTACTTTTTTATCATGATATTATTTGCAACCGATAATAAAACATAAGAAATAATAATTAAAGGAATTGCTAGAAACTGCAAAGTCGCAATCATGATAACCGAAGCTAGTAAAAACCCAATTTGAAGTTTATATTTAGCAAAACTAAAATTCTTTATTTTTAAAGAAAATAACGGAATCTCAGCATTCATTACGTAAGCACTTAAAATAGAAATTGCAATTAAAACCCATTCATTGAATATAAAATCTGCAACAAATTTATTACTAATTAAAGGTAAACTCATTATAAACAAAGTATTGGCAGGAGTTGGCAAACCTATAAACGAATCTGATTGACGTGTATCAATATTAAATTTAGCCAATCGATAACAAGCGCCAAGTGTAATAATAAATCCTATTGAAGCGAGATAAGAAAACACATAGTCATCATAAATAACATTACTTATCCAGCTATACATTAAAAATCCTGGTGCAACTCCACTTGTAACCATGTCTGCAAGTGAATCTAATTGAACACCAAGTGGTCCAGAAACCCCAAATTTTCTAGCAAAAAACCCATCAAAAAAATCAAAAAATATTCCTAAACAAACAAAATAAAAAGCAATATCAAACTTTGAATTTGAAACAAAAACTACAGCAATGCAACCACAAAATAAGTTTAAAAGTGTTAGAAGATTTGGAATGTATTTTTTTATGTTCATGCAATTAATTTTTAGTAAAGACAAATATAATACAATAAGTTTATACATAAGTGCGTTTGTAAATAGAGATTTTATTTGAGATATTATTATGATTTGTAAATTGCAATAGCTCAATAAAAATATCTATTTTTGAAAAAATAATTTGCTTTGAAAAAAATTCTTTATTTAATTTTCTTTTTAGGATATTTTCTTTCTTACAGTCAAGCTGTTAGAAAATATTCTAATGAGTTTATGAACATTGGTGTTGATGCTGCTGCGTTGGGAATGTCTAATGCTGTGGTAGCTAACTCTGGCGATGTAAACTCTGGTTATTGGAATCCTGCAGGATTAATAAATCTAGAAGACAGTCAAGCATCAATAATGCATGCAAGTTATTTTGCCAATATTGCTCAGTATGATTATGCTGCTTATGCAAAACCTATTGATGATAGAAGTGCATGGGGAATTTCGCTTATTAGATTTGGTGTAGACGATATTTTAAACACAACACAACTCATTGATGGTGATGGAAATATAGATTATAATAGAATTAGTTTATTTTCGACAGCCGATTATGGAATAACTCTTTCTTATGCAAGAAAACTTCAAGTTCCTGGATTTCAATATGGTGTAAATGCTAAAGTAATACGAAGAGTTATTGGAAAATTTGCTAATTCATGGGGTTTTGGATTTGATGTTGGTTTTCAATTTGAAAACAACAATTGGAAATATGGTTTGATGCTTCGCGATATTACAACTACATATAATGTTTGGAGTATTGATGAAGATGAATACAATAAAATAAAAGATGCCATTCCTGGTGAAAATCAAGAATTGCCAGAAAGTACCGAAATAACTTTACCAAAAGCTCAATTTGGATTTTCTAAAAAATTTGAATTTCATAATGACACTTCGTTATTGGCAGCTACAAACTTGAACATGCAGTTTGCAAAAACTAATGATTTATTAGCAACCGATTTTGTAAGTATTGATCCTGCTATTGGATTTGAATATGGGTATACCGATTTAGTTTTTCTTCGTCTTGGCGTTGGAAATTTTCAAAACATTACTCAAATAGATAATTCAAAAAAAATTGGTTTTCAGCCCAATATTGGATTAGGATTTAAGTACAAAGGAATTCAGGTTGACTATGCTTTAACCGATTTAGGCGATCAAAGTGCTGCTTTATATTCGAATATTTTTTCTGTAAAAGTAGATTTAAGTATTTTTAGATAATCAAGTCGTTTAAACTTTTTTCAATTTTATAATCAAAAAATAGTTACTTTATAAAATCCAATTATAGTATTGATGAAAAAATTACTTTTTATTTCTTTTCTTTTTTTTCAATTATTAAGTTTTGCTCAAAATTCGTCACTTTCAGAAAATGCTTCGGTAAGTATTTTTACCTGTGGAAGAGGAAACGAGTTATACTCGACCTTTGGTCATACTGCTATTAGAATTAAAGATTCTATTAACAATCTTGATGTAGTTTATAATTATGGCGCATTTGATTTTAGAACAGAAAATTTTTATTTAAAATTTGTAAAAGGCGATTTGCAATATTATATAAATGCAACTTCCTATGAAGATTTTATTTTAGAGTATTTAAACGATGAACGCGAAGTGGTTGAACAAACGTTGCGTTTAGAACTTTCTAAAAAGAAAGAATTATTCGAAATTTTAAATGCTTCATTATTTTCAGAAGAACGCAGTTATACCTATAAATTTATAGATAGAAATTGCACTACAATGGTTGTTGAAAAAATAAATAAAATTATTGGTCAACCTTTAATTCAAAAAGTTGATGACACATCAATATCCTATAGAAAGTTGCTTTATCCTTATTTTGAAAATCATTTTTGGTATAAATTGGGTATAAATATTGTGTTTGGTGCAAAAACT
>JAYTPS010000443.1:0-2854 GCA_043747155.1 Flavobacterium sp.
TTCCACTAGCCAAAGTTGTATCAATTTTAGAAATTAATATAGTATTCTCAATATATAAACCTTGCGGCGATTTGTCTTTTTTATACATTCCGCCATTCATTGCAAAAATAAGTTGCTTGTTTTTTTTATTTAAATAATTTTTCAAATTTTGAATACTACCAAAGTTAATATCATACTTATTCTTTAAATAAAAAGTAACATTTTTATCTTTTGGATTAACTGTATAGGAAACAAATTTTTCATCATCATTAGCTTTAAAACTAAATTGAAAAAAAAATACAACAATGAAAATTGCAAAAAACAGAACTAAATACTTAGTTTTATTCATTATAAAAAATTAAAATTAAAGATACAAAAAAACCTCAATTGCATAAACAAATGAGGTTTAAAATTTTATGAAACGATATTATTAAATTTCTTTAAATATGGTGTGCATCAATCGTTTTTTGTCGTTTATGCTTTCTTCTAGTGATATCATTGTTTCGGTTCTATAAACACCTTCAATATCATCAATCATAAAGATAACATCTTTAGCATGTTTAGTGTCTTTGGCACGAATTTTACAAAAAATATTAAATTTTCCAGTTGTAACATGAGCCACAGTAACAAAAGGAATTTCGTTAATTCTTTCTAACACAAACTTAGTTTGAGAAGTGTTGTTTAAGAAAACTCCAACATAGGCAATGAAAGAATATCCAAGTTTTTCATAATCTAAAGTTAATGATGATCCCATTATTATTCCTGCATCTTCCATTTTCTTAACTCTAACATGTACTGTTCCTGCAGAAATTAATAATTTTTTTGCGATATCTGTAAAAGGAATTCTTGTGTTATCTATTAACATATCAAGAATTTGGTGATCTACTTCATCTAATCGAAATTTACTCATAATTATTAATTTAATTTTTATTACTATTAATGCAACAATACCTTTAAATAAGAAACAACTATTAATTGAATTATTTTTTTAATCCGTTAACGAAATTTATGTTGTTTCCTATACTGAAAGTTGCTTTTTGATTAATTCTTGGGCAAGTATCACTCTCATTATAATATTTCATTTTATGAGCATTATAATGATAGTGACCAAACTTTCCTTTTAAATCTCCAATTTCTACTATGTAAGCATTAAATTGAATTTTTCCATCAATAAGTTCTTCTTTGTATTGAGCAGCAAAATTCGTAATTAATTCTTTATTATCATAATTTATTTTAACATTTTTATAAATAAAATCATAAAAAACAATATTATTTTGAGGAATTTTCAAATATTCTTCATTTTTGTTATTAACTACATCGTTTTCGTAATTATTTCGTAAACTTGAAATTAATGCTATAAAAATCATTTTTCGAGTATATTCTCTGTAATAATCTTCATGATAATGACCTGCTTCAAATAAAATTGTTGGCACATTTAATGAAGTAAATTTATCTCCAATACAATTTATATTGAAACTATCATCGAAACGCCCAACTTGGTTTGGAATGTGTTTTTGTAGCTCGTTATTCATTGCAACAATTACATTCATAGCTTTGGTTCTAACATTATTAATATCTCTGTTTTCATTAAAAGCTGGTGCTAAAAAAGAAACTGTTGCAACATCGCCTTTATTTCCTGCTCCAAAAATGGTTCTTTGATCGTGAAGATTATAACAATAGTCAGGTTTAAATTCTTCAAATGTTTGACTTAAAACTAAACTTTCTGGTTGCAATAAACTTTGAGAATCTCGATTTAAATCAACATTGTTTGCATTTTCACGAGTGTATAATGTTGCGCCATCGGGATTTACCATTGGTAAAATGCAAAAAGTAAAATTTGAAAGTATTTTTACAGCTTCTATTTCATTAGATTTAATAAAATTAATAAAATCAAATAAAGCTTTGGTTGTAGTGCTTTCATTACCATGCATTTGAGACCAAATGAAAATTTTGGTTTTTCCGTTGCCTAACAACAGTTTATAAATTGGTTTATTTAATACTGATTTACCAATAACCTCAACCGTAAGATAAGCTAGAATTGGCTCAATATCAATCAATGTTAAGTACCTTCCAAATAATGAATTTTCTTTATATTGTTTGTGCAATTCTATATAATCCATGAATTTAATTTGATACAAATGTAAACAACTGAATTATTTTAAAATAAAAAACCTTCAATTAAAACTAATTGAAGGTTTAAACAAAACTATAACTAACAAAACTATATTCTAATTAATAAGCTATTCAAACTGATAAAACTTATTCGTTTTAAAGTATTTACGTTTAAAAAATAGATTTGGTTTTAATTTACAATAAACCCTCTTTCAGGGTTTTTACCCTTTACATCTTTAAAGTGTGGCAGAATTAGTTTCATATCTTCAATATAATTTCCAGAAACACCTATTGGATTAGCAATTCTAACTTCTTTTTTACCAAAATCAAATGCAACTCCAATTATTGGTACATTTGCTTTAAGAGCAATATAATAAAATCCAGTTCTTAATTCGGTTACGTTATTTCGTGTTCCTTCAGGTGAAAGTGCTAATCTGAAAATTTCATGTTTTTCAAAGACTTCTGCAGTTGCATCAACATTATTCTTTCCACCACTTCTATCCAATGGTGCTCCGCCAACTGCTTTAAAATAATATCCAAACGGAAAAGTAAAAAGTTCTTTTTTTCCAACAAAATTTATTTCAACATTCATAATTCCTCTAACCAACAATGCAATTAGAAAATCTAAATTACTGGTGTGTGGAATTACAATAACAATACACTTCTTAATGTTTTTGTCAATTGTACCAATCATTTTCCAACCCATTAGTTTAAAAAAAATAAATTCGTAAAGTAGTTTCTTCATCTAAAAAAATTTGTGTAA
>JAYTPS010000444.1:0-3434 GCA_043747155.1 Flavobacterium sp.
ACAATAATTGATTATTCCAATGAATTCTCCAGTTTCATCTTCGTCTACTTTTCTTATATCATTTTCTTGTAAACTACGAATTCGTTGCGCCTTAATAAAAATTTGGTCTGTAAGCGATGGTAAACGTAAAATGCGCCAAGCACTTCCGTAATCTGTCATTTTTTTGATAAATAATTCTCGGCAAATACCAATTACTTTATCATATTCTTGCGAAGTTTTCTTCATTAAATGTATATTTGTATGAATTTTTTTCAAAAGTAAAGAAATAAGATTGAAGTTCAAAGTTAGCAATCTATAATCTGCCAATAACATACTATAAACTTTTATATGACAATCAATTGCAATGGAAAATTAATCGATTTATCTAGCCCAAAAGTTATGGGAATTTTAAATTGTACTCCAAACTCTTTTTTTGACGGAGGAAAATATAATTCAGATGTTGCGTTACTAAATCAAGTTGAAAAAATGCTTGATGAAGGTGCAACTTTTATTGATATTGGTGGTTATTCGAGTAAGCCAAATTCAGAGTTTGTATCTGAAGATGAAGAATTGAAAAGAGTAATTTCAATTATTCAAATTGTTGTAAATCAATTTCCTGAAGCAATTATTTCAATTGATACTTTTAGAAGTAATGTTGCAAAACAAAGTGTAGAAAATGGCGCTTCAATTGTTAATGATATTTCTGCTGGAATGTTAGATAAATTGATGATGGAAACAGTCGCTAAGCTTCAAGTTCCATATATTATGATGCACATGAAAGGAAATTCTAACACTATGCAAACTTTAGCTCAATATGAAAATATTATAAAAGAAATGTTATTTTATTTTTCAGAAAGGATTGCACTTGCAAGAAGTTTTGGAATTATAGATTTAATTATTGATGCAGGATTTGGATTTGCAAAAACAACAGAACAAAATTTTGAAGTTTTAAATAAATTACAGTTATTTCAATTATTAGAATTGCCTATTTTAACTGGTATTTCTAGAAAATCTATGGTATATAAAACATTAGAAACTGATATAGAAGATTCTTTAAACGGGACAACTTCATTAAACACAATTGCATTGATGAAAGGATCTAAAATACTAAGAGTTCACGATGTTAAAGAAGCTATTGAATGTGTGAAATTGTTTGACAAATTAAATATAAATTAGTTTTTTAGTGATGATGATAAGGTTCGTTTTTTAAAATTGTAAATCCACGATAAATTTGTTCAATCACAAATAATCTAACCATTTGATGAGATAAAGTCATCTGAGAAAAAGAAATTTTTCCTTTGGATTTTTTATAAATTCCATCACTAAAACCATAAGGACCACCAATTACGAACACTAAAGTTTTAATGCCTGAATTCATTTTTTTTTGCAAATATTCTGAAAAACCTACGCTAGAAAATGATTTACCATTTTCATCTAACACTATTAATTGATCAGTTATTGAAAGTTTGGATAAAATTAATTCACCTTCCTTTTCTTTTTGTTGAGTTTCTGAAAGGTTTTTTACATTTTTAATATCTGGAATTATTTCTAAATCAAATTTTACGTAAAACGACAAACGTTTAGTATAATCATCAATTAGAGATTGAAGATTTTTGTTATCAGTTTTTCCAATTGCAAGTAATTTTATATTCATTTTTAATTTTTTGCTAAAATATAAAAAAACCACTTAATTTCTCAAGTGGTTTCTCAAACAATTAACTTAACTATAACTTAAAAACAATAATTATTTTCAGCAACTAACTTACTAGTAATCATCTCTCTTAAACCAACAATATTTGGCATGTTAGTATATTTTGTAAAACGGCGTAAACCCATAAGCATCATACGTTGTTCATCGCCTTCGGCAAAAGAAATGATGCTTTCTTTTCCTCTAAGTGCAATAATATCAACTGCTTTGTATAAGTATAATTCAGCCATTGCAACTTGTTCTTTAACAGCTTCTTGACCTTTAGAATTTACTAATTTCTCAGTTCTCAAAATGGTGCTTTCTGCCATATAAATTTCAATTAACATATCGGCTGCTGCCATTAGTAATTGTTGATGACCTTCTAAATCTGGACCATATTTTTGAACTGCTCCACCAGCAATCATCAAAAATGCTTTTTTCAAATTGGCTAAAATAATTTTTTCTTCGGCAAATAATTCAGAGAAATCTGGAGTTTCAAATGATGGAATTCCCATTAATTCTTCTTGAACTTTAGATGCTGGACCAAGTAAATCAACATGACCTTTCATTGCTTTTTTAATTAACATTCCAACCGATAACATTCTGTTGATTTCGTTTGTACCTTCATAAATACGAGCAATTCTTGCATCTCGCCAAGCGCTTTCCATTGGAGTATCTTCACTAAATCCCATTCCGCCAAAGATTTGAATTCCTTCGTCGGCACAATTTTGAACATCTTCAGAAACCGCAACTTTAAGTATTGAACATTCAATTGCAAATTCTTCTACACCTTTTAATTCGGCTTCTTGGTGCGAATTTCCTTCTGCAACTCTTGCGTTAATTCTGTCTTCAATTGATTTTGCAGCTCTGTATGTTGCACTTTCTCCTGCGTAACAGCTTGTTGCCATTTCGGCTAATTTATATCGTATTGCACCAAAAGTTGAAATTGGCACATTAAATTGAATTCTTTCGTTAGCATATTTTACAGCTCCAGAAGTTACTCTACGTTGAGCATCTAAACAAGCAGCTGCTAATTTTATACGTCCAACATTTAGAGAATTCATTGCTATTTTAAATCCGTTTCCTCTTTCAGAAAGCATATTTTCTGCAGGAACTTTGGTTTCATTAAAGAAAACTTGACGCGTAGAAGAAGCACGAATTCCCAATTTATGTTCTTCCTCATTCATCGAAATTCCATTTGAAGGATCATTTTCTACAATGAAACCTGTAATATTTTTATCATCGCCAATTCTAGCAAAAACTATGAATACTGAACAAAAACCTGCATTAGAAATCCACATTTTTTGTCCTGTTATAGAATATGTTTTTCCATCTTCTGATAAAACTGCTTTTGTTTTACCAGAATTGGCATCACTTCCTGCTCCTGGTTCTGTTAAACAATACGCGCCAAACCATTCTCCAGAAGCTAATTTAGGAACGTATTTTAATTTTTGCTCTTCGTTTCCGTACAAAGTTATTGGCATCGTTCCAATTCCGGTATGCGCACCAAAAGCTGTTGAAAACGAACCAGTTGCACCAGAAATATAATCGCAAACTAGACATGTATCTACAAATCCCATTCCTAATCCGCCATAAGCTTCTGGAACAGCAACTCCTAAAAAGCCCATTTCTCCTGCTTTGCGCATTGAAGCTTCGGTGTAAGCGTAGTCTTTTTTTTCAAATTTGTCTTTGTGTGCCCACAATTCTTTATCTGTAAATTCTTTCACAGAATCACGCATCATTAATTGCTCTTCTGTGAAGTCTTCTG